>JAGPGB010000216.1 GCA_018056215.1 Bacteroidales bacterium
ATTTCGTGACAAATTGAATGAAGGGCTTTTTTGTAGTAACAGACCTGGTGGCAAAGGATTTGATGATATTTATTCATTCACAGGCATACCATGGGATATTATTTATGAAGGAAAAGTTTCGTCGATAGATAAAAAACCATTAGCAAATGCAAAAATAATTTTATATCACGACAATGTCATAGATACTTTCTATACAAATGAAGAAGCTTATTTTTCTATTAATATTGATCCAAATAAATCCTACAATGTAATCATTCAAAGTGAAGATTATCAAGATATTATTGAAGTTCTAAATCCAGATTTATTTACACAATCATTTACTACTTCTATTTATTATAATTATGAGCTAAAACCAGTAACTAAAATAACAGAAATAAAAGGTAAAGTTCTTGATAAAGAGAATACTAAACCATCCATTAATCATAAAGTTTCACTAATAAGCCAAAATGGTTATGTAGATGAAACCCAAACTGATGGTAATGGATTTTTCACTTTTACGAATGTACCAATTAACAATAAGTATAATATAATAGTAACTAAAGATGGATATATAACACAATCTAAAGAAATAGAACCTAAAACAAATCAAAAAACATATGATTTAATATTTGAAGTAGAAAGAGCAACATATGATAAAGAATATAAAATAGAAAACATATACTATGATTATAATAAGGCAAATTTAAGAGAAGAATCTAAAAAAGAATTAGATAAACTGGCTCAATTATTAAAGCTCAATCCTAATTTAACTGTTCAAATAAATTCATACTGTGATGAGCGAGGTAGCGATGAATATAATCTAAAATTATCTTATGAAAGAGCTCAGGCCGTAGTAAATTATTTAATTAGTAAAGGAATATCTCCTAATAAACTAATAGCAAAAGGCTGGGGCAAAGCTAATCCTGTTGTACCAAATGCTACTACTGAAGAAGAACATCAATTAAATAGACGAACTACTTTCAATATTGTTAAATATGAACAGTTAAATCATGATAATGTTATTTCAAATATATCGCTTGATATTGTAGAAGGTCTAAAGGGTACAGGGAATGTTATTTATACTATACAAGTAGCTGCATTGTCTAAACCAGCTAATAATTTAGAAGTGTGGAGCAGCATTTATCGATTAGATCCCAATATTAAAATATTTGAAGTTAGAGGTAATGATGGTTTATATAGATATTATGTAGGTGAGTTTGATAATGCTCAAGCTGCTATAGAATTTAAAAATAAACTTGCTAATATTGGTTACTCTGATTGCTTTGTTAAAATAATTGAAAAATGAGATTATGAAAAAAATATATTTACTTTTATTTTGCAATTTTTGGGTATTTATAATTTATGCTCAAAGTGATTTCCAGTTTAGCCAACAGTCATTTATGCGTATAGCTTTTAATCCAGCTGTTACTGGGAAAAATCCTAATTATCACACATTGCAAGCTTTTAGTAGAGTGCAGTGGGTAGGATTTGATAATGCTCCTATTACTAATTTTGCTACTTTTCATACTCAAATAAATAAATATCATTTAGGTCTTGGTCTTACTTATACTTTTGATAAATTAGGAGTAGAAACTTCAAATATTATTCAAGCTAATGTCTCATATCATCTAAATTTAGGGAATGATTATATTCTAAGCTTTGGTATGAGTGGAGGGCTATATAGAAAGGTTATCGATATTAATGATATCGAGCTTGAGCAACCAGAATCCAATCTTTTTGATAATAATATTCATAATTCCCCAGATTTTAATGCAGGCATTGAATTTAGCTCTCCTTATATCTCTATAGGAATATCATCTACTCATATTGCTAAAGATTATAAGAATGGAACAAATTTTCAAATACCTAGACATGTATATGGGTATTTCAGTGCTAAAGTTTTTGATATAAAAAATAGTTTTGCTGGTTTTTTAACATATTCTCTAAATAGTGCTATTAGCAAAACACAACATGAATGGAATGCTACTTTTTTTTATAAAAAGATGATTTATACAGGATTATCATATAGACTAAATGAATCTTTTGTGATTATGGCTGGAGTATTAGTTAAAGATAAATTTAGATTTATATATTCTTATGATATTTTAGCTGCGCCAATATCAGCATATTCTAGTGGTAGTCACGAAATAACATTACAATATTTAATTAAGAAAAAGAATGCTAGCATACCTTCATCACCGAGATATTTTGATTAATGAAATAAATGATCTCCCGTTTTGATAACTATTCTTGTAATTATTAAGTGCTATTTTAATATTATTTTATATTTTTGCTTTTTAGATGGAATAAATAATGACTAAAAACAAAAAAGGATATCATAGTTTTCAATGGGAAGATTTGTATCTGAAACCATATAAAGCTACTAAAAGATATATTATTATTGCTTTAGGTGTGCTAGGTACAGCATTAGCATTGAGTTTTATTTTTACTTTAATAGCTATTTATATTTTCCCTTCTAAAATAGAGCAACAACAAGCTAATGAACTCAATCAATTAGTACAAATATATAAAGAAGTTCAAGAAAACCAAAAACAAATTGAAAATTTATTAGATAGTATAAATGAGAAAAATACTATTATTTCTAAAAACATCTTTAATACTGAATTCACTGAAGAAAATACTGAAAATGATAGATATAAAAAGCTAAAAGATGCAAACAGTTTACAAGATTTATTAGATATAGTATCAGACGATATCAAGATTATCGAGCAAAAATCTAATATTCAATCATATTATTATTCGTTTCTATATCATTATTTACCTAAAAATCTTGAAAAATTTAATAATTTCCCTATAAGGATGCCTCTGGATAGTACATACGAGATAGCAAGTGGTTTCGGTGAGAGAATACATCCAATATTAAAAAATAAATTTCTACATACTGGTATTGACTTTGCAGCTCCAATACGAACTCCTGTATATGCTACAGCTAATGGTATTGTCAGAAATCCAGATCCTAC
>JAGPGB010000217.1 GCA_018056215.1 Bacteroidales bacterium
GCAATGCGTTCTATCATAGCTATAGCAGAGGTGTTAAGTAATTGGATGTATCCAATATTATCTGCACTTGTAGCTGAACTAGTAATATAATCTAAAATATTTTTAACATTAGCACGAGAAATGAAATTTTCAATATGATTAATAAAAGCATTATAACGTCTATTACGGCGATTTTGTGTTATTGTATTTTCGATTTTCTCTTTTACAATCAATTTCTTGCCTTCTTCGTCAGCATATAAGTTTATAACAAATACATCTAATTTATCTCTATTAGGTAAAGGCTCTATGGGGACAGGATTCAATACTCCTCCATCTACCAAAATTGTATTATCATAGCGAACAGGCACTATCAATGATGGTATGGCTATAGATGCTCTCATAGCTTTATATAAACTACCTTTTGTGAAATAGATGGGTTTATTACTAATGATATCCGTAGCTGCTATAGCGCATGGTATATTGAGATCTTCAATATTTTTATCTGGGAATTTTTGATTTAAAATTTCAAAAAAACCATCAACTTTTAGTATACCATTTTTTCTAAGTGTAAAGCCTAATAGATTTAAAATCTCTTCTTCTGAGAGAGAGGTTATCCATTGCTCAAACTCATATAGATCACCTCGAGCATACATACCAGCTATCATGCTGCCTATAGATGCTCCAGATACAGACTTTATATTATAACCTTGCTTTTCTAAAGTCTTAATTACTCCAATTTGTGTGGCTCCTCGTGCACCACCACTACTTAAAACAAGTCCTATATCTTTTTTCATAATTGAAACTGAAATTTTTCGTTTTTAAATATTTATTTATCAAATAATTATACAAAATTACATATCTCAAAAATAATAAACAATAAAAATAAATTATTATTATAAAAAAATTTTTTTAATATTTACCTAGAATAATTTCATTTAATGGGTTACGAGATAATCTCAATATTGGAGCAAATAAATGCCTTTTGAATTCATTTTTCTCAATCATACGTTTTACTGATTCAAATACTCTTATTTTTTCATCAGAAACGTCAATTTTTATCTCTTTTAGTATTTTTTCTATAGGTTCATTCCATTTATTATCTTCTATCCATTCATATAGCATTTTGTCCAATAAATCATACGCGGGTATAGAGTCTTCATCTTTTTGACCAGGATGTAGCTCCGCAGATGGAGCTTTTGAGATTATAGATAGAGGAATTATATCTTTATTGTGTGATTTATTAATATATTTAGAAATAGAATAAACTTGAGTTTTATATAAATCACCTATTAATGAGAATGCTCCTGCTAAATCTCCATATAAAGTACCATAGCCTACAGATAGTTCACTTTTATTACTAGTATTCAACACTACATGACCAAATTTATTGGAGTATGCCATTAATAGTAACATTCTGAGGCGTGCCTGAATATTCTCTTCTGCAATAGAAAAATTAGTATTAGCAAATACTGGATTTAATGTTTCTAATGTTTTATCATAAATAGATGTAATCGGCAAAATATGATTTTCTATTCCTAAATTATTGGCCAGTAATACTGCATCATCTACAGAGCTCGGAGTCGAATACATAGATGGCATTATCAGACCTACGATATGATCTGCTCCTAAAGATTCTACAGCTAAAGCTGCTACTATAGCACTATCTATTCCACCAGATAACCCAATAACAATATCCGTAAATTTATTTAATTTCATAAATCTCCTAATACCCACAATCAATGCCTCATGTATCACACTATCAAAATTATATTTAATATCTTTTGCCTCATAAATATTATTATCGATTAATCCATCATCCCCAAATAATTTAGAATATCTTATAGAACCATCGAAGCTATTAGCTGATAAACCATAGTACAATTTACCATAGTCAAAACTATTTATACTTTGATAAATGAAATTATTTCCCCTGTGATTTTGAGTATTATTGAAAACATCTAAATAGTGCTGATAAGAAAAAGGTTGGTAATCATGAATAATAATGTTATTATTTCTGAAATCTATTTTATTATAAACATCATCTGAATAAGTAACTATGGTATATTGCTGATCTTTATAGTTAAATTTTATTTTACTATTTGCATCAATTTTTTTATTAAGATTCAAATAAATAGAGCCGATAAATTGCCTTTTATTATTACCTAATATATAATAATGTATTTTCAAAAATTCATTTTCTATTGTAGCGGGATATGATAGTAATATATTATTATTCAATTCTTTAGCCAGTCTATCTAGCATATGATTTAATAAATCATTTTGTGTATCTATGGTACTAGGATGATAAAGTCTCAAAGTAGATGGAGGCATAGCATAGAGAAAATCAGTTTTTTGTGGTAATTTATTAATAATATTTAAAATTCTATTACAATTATCTTCGATATCAAAAGGATGAGTTGCCAGATTAGCTAGTTTAATGTTATTCATATATTTTAATAAATTTAATTAAACAAAATTACTATAATTTATAAAAAAGAAAAAGATATTTAAATTTGTATAAAATATACAAATAATGAAAATTTTAATTATTTGTACTGGTAATAGCTGTCGCAGTCAAATGGCAGAGGCTTTTCTACAATCATTTGATAGTAATTTAATTATTTTTTCAGCAGGTACAAAGCCAGAGGATAAAGTAGACGATATGGCTATTGCTGTAATGCAAGAACTTGGGATAGACATAAGCCAAAAAATCCCAAAATCAGTAGAGAAATACATAAATGAATATTGGGATTATGTGATAACAGTATGCGATAATGCTAAGGAAACATGTCCAGTTTTTTTAGGAGATGTGCGACATCGCATTCACATTGGCTTCGAAGATCCAAGCAATATACAAGGATCAGATGAATATAGATTGAATGAATATCGAAGGATTAGAGACGAGATAAAAGAAAAATTTCTTCAATTATATAACGAGATAAGAGAGCAATAAATATAGTCGAA
>JAGPGB010000218.1 GCA_018056215.1 Bacteroidales bacterium
TATCACAAAAGATACATTAGCTTTGTCAGATTTATTAGCTGCTATGACCGCTACTATATTTTTATTATAAGTTTTAAATATAAAAGATAACTGTCGTAATTGATCTGGAGACAAATCTAAAATTTCGCCAATGAAAAAGAAATCATTTATTTTTTCTGCATTTTCTATGAGATTACGAGCAATATTATTCAATTTTTCTTTTAACAAGTCATCATTTTGTTTAGTTAATTCTTTATTTTTTTCAATTAAATTTTCCACACTTTCCAGAGGGTTATTGGTTTTTAATATATTTTTTATTTCAGAAATAATATTAAAAGTTTCTTGGAAAGTTTCAATAGCTTTCATACCTGTAACGGCTTCTATACGTCTAATGCCTGAGGCTACAGCAGTTTCATTTATAATTTTGAAGCAACCTATATCGCCAGTTGCTTTTACGTGTGTACCACCACATAGTTCCTTGCTATCACCGAATTTTATTAATCTGACGTGGTCGCCATATTTCTCTCCAAAAAGAGCCATAGCACCCATATTTATTGCTTGCTGGTAAGGTATATCTCTGTGTTCTTCTAAAGGATAATTATTTTGGATTAATTTATTTACTAATTTTTCTATTTCATTTAATTGCTCAAGAGAAATTTTTTCATAATGAGAAAAATCAAATCTAAGGTAATCGGGATGAACCAGAGAGCCTTTTTGTTCGACATGTTGACCTAGTAATTGTCTGAGAGCATAATGTAGTAGATGAGTAGCAGAGTGATTTCTCATAGTAGATAATCGTTTTTCTATATCTACTTTAGCGGTAAACATAGATTGTAAATCTTGAGGAATTTTATCTGATATATGTATTATCTGACCATATTCTTTGATAGTATTGATAATAGTAATGGTTTCATTTGCAGAATAAATAATTCCTGTATCTCCGACTTGTCCGCCACTCTCTGCATAAAAAGGTGTTTTATCTAAAACCAAATGATAAAAAGTTTTATTTTTTTGGACAATTTTTCTATATTTAATGATTTGAGCTGGGCATTCTAATGTGTCATAACCGACAAATTCACTATCTGCATCTTTTATTATTACCCAATCTTCTGTATCTATTTGAGCAGATAGGCGGCTACGTTGGCGTTGTTGATTAAGAAATTCTTCAAATTTTGTAATATCTACTTCTAATCCTTTTTCTTTTGCCATGAGTTGAGTCAAGTCGATAGGGAAGCCATAAGTATCGTAAAGTTCAAAAGCAAACTCTCCATCAATCATTTTCGTATTTTTATGATTTTCTATATATTGATCAAATAGTTTAATACCACGTTCTAGAGTAGCGAGGAAGGTGATTTCTTCTTGATTAATAACTTTTACTATCAGGTCTGCTTGTTCTTTTAGTTCAGGAAATATTTTGTGATAATGTTCTATAAAAGTTTGGCTAATTTTATATATAAAAGGTTCAGTAATATTCAAATATTGATATCCATATCTGATAGCACGCCTTAGAATACGTCTGATCACATAGCCAGCTTTAATATTTGATGGCAGCTGACCATCAGCTATAGCACAGCTAACTGCTCTCACATGATCTGCTATTACTCTAAAAGCAATATCTTTTTGTGAATCAACCTTATATGGTATGCCAGCTAATTGTTCAATTTTTTTAATTAATGGTTGGAAAAGGTCTGTATCATAGTTAGAATTCACATTTTGTAGTACTCTAGTCAATCTTTCTAAGCCCATACCAGTATCTACGTGCTTGTGAGGCAGCAGAGCTAGTGAGCCATCAGCATTTCTATTATATTGAATAAATACTAAATTCCACAATTCTATAACCTCTGGATGGCTTTTATTTACTAAGGTAGCACCATTAATTTTATTTTTTTCTTCAATATCACGTAAATCTATATGTATTTCTGAGCATGGACCACATGGTCCCACATTACCCATTTCCCAAAAATTATCTTTTTTATTACCAGGTAAAACATGATCAGCGGGTAAAAGCTGCAGCCATACTTTTTTAGCTTCTAAATCTTCATTAAGATTTTCATCATTATCACCCTCGAAATAAGTGGCATACAAATTATTTTTATCAATGCCATATACCTCTGTGAGTAGTTCAAAAGCCCAATGAATAGCTTCATTTTTGAAATAATCACCAAAAGACCAATTGCCTAGCATTTCAAACATTGTATGATGGTAATGATCCAAGCCTACTTCTTCTAAATCATTGTGTTTACCACTAACTCTTAAACATTTTTGTGTATCTGCTACACGTTTATATTTTGGTTTTTGAATATCAAGGAAAATATCTTTGAATTGATTCATCCCAGCATTAGTAAACATTAGAGTAGGATCGTTTTTCACAACAATAGGTGAGCTAGGCACTATCACATGATCTTTTTTTCTAAAAAATTCTAAAAAGTTCTCTCTAATTTCATAGCTAGTCATAGTCATAAGTATAAATTTTTTGCAAAGATAAAAATAATATTACAAAGTGCGAATAAATGTTGGTAGTTGCTAAATTTGAAGTATATATCGTATTAAATGATAAAAATAATGTAATTTTGCTAGAAATAATTAAAATTAATATTTTCTTATGAAAAATGAAATAGAATTAAATTTATTTGAATTTAATGAAAATGATAATTTGGAAAAAAATGATATAGTATATTTTGATAAAGAAACATTAATCAAAGTATTAGATGATTTGGAACAAATAAATAATATAGATAGAATAAAAAAAGAATTTTTAGATATCATTCAAATAATAAATAACCCCAAAGATGATAAATATGATATAATAAATAAAACTAATGAGGGAAATATAATTACATATAATAAAAGTACCATATTAGAAGAAATAAATACTATTTTAAAATCTCAAACTATTGAACGTATTCATTATTATATTAAAAGATTAAAGAAAAGTTCATTAGAAGTAAAAA
>JAGPGB010000219.1 GCA_018056215.1 Bacteroidales bacterium
GTTTATTAATAAATCACCGTTTACATTAGGTATATTATGTGATTCTCTTTTAATTCTTAATATTTGTCCATCTCTGATGCCAGGCTTTATTGGAACTCGTATTTGCTTATTATTTATGTTTAATATTTTTTTTGCACCATGATAAGCTTCCTCAAGTGAAATGTTTAAGTCAGTAGTATATTCCGTTGGTCTATTTTGTGCTCTATTATGAGTAGTTCTACTGCTTTGCCTATTGCTACCCTGAGTGTAAATGTTATCAAAATTAAAATCTGATCCGAAAAACATTCTAAAAAAGTCAGAAAATGGACTACTGCCACCTTGTCCAAAGATATCTCCTAGATCAAAAGTATTATATTGATATTCACCTTGTCCTTGTTGATAGTTGTTATAGTCGAAATTTTTATATTTATCCCAATTAGCACCAAGTTCATCATATCTTTTACGTTTTTCTGGGTCACTTAACACTTCATATGCTTCATTGATTTCTTTAAATTTCTCCTCAGCTTCTTTATTACCAGGATTCTTGTCTGGATGATATTGTAATGCTAGTTTTTTATATGCTTTTTTAATTTCTTCCTCGCTACTATTTTTAGAAACTCCCAATATTTTGTAATAATCTTTGTATTCCATATTTCAATAAATGATTTGTTTTTATTTCGTTTTTTTTATATCAAAATTTATGCAAAAAATTTTTTATGTCTAAAAGACAGACTTTTTATTGATATTTTTATATGCTAAATATTAATCCTATTTCCACTGGATTAACAACTGGGCCTTTGTTTGGTTTGAAAAGATTACTAAAATTATATTGCACCATACATCCTATATGATTGATATCAATTTTAAAAATTAATCCAGTCTTAGATTTATTGAAACTAGCTAAATTAAATTCTTTGTCATTTACAATTTCACTAGTTAGTTTCAATTTATAGTAATTAAACAATTGAAAACCATATACTAATCCAAAGCTCATATCTATTTTATGTTTAGATTTGGTTTTTAATTCCAACAGCAGTGGAATTTCTAAATAGGACGCAGATAATTTAGTTTGCTCTATGTTTACAGCAATAATAATGTTATCATCTGGCTCTATATGTATACCATCGTCATATTCTACTACATTTCCAGTTGTTTCTAGTATGTAATTGACCCATTGTAGGCCTAAACCAGTTACTAATCCCCAATTTTCTTTATTAGATAATGAGAGTGAAATTTGTAAAAAATTAAACTGAAAACCTATAGATTTATTAAAATTTATAGATAAATAATCATAATTATTAGGTAAAGAAAAAGATAATGGCGACTGTCCATAGTTTGTATATAAAACGCCAAATGAAAGCCAGTTTCCTCTAAATTTTTCATTTTTATCTTTAGATTTTCTATTATAGTTACCACTACCAAACATTATTATATCTTCATCTTTTACTTTTGTTGTTTCAGCCTCAACTATTTCATGATTTACTGTATCATTAAATGTTTGATCGTTTATTATTGTAAAATATTTAACTAATTTCAATGAATCATTTTTTACATCTATTTTCTTTTTTGATGAGATTATATCAGATGCAGCAGATTTTTGAATATTTATATTTTTAGGTTTACCAAAATAATTTATTATACTGGTACCTCGAGCTAACAAATTTAATTGATTAACAGCCTTTACATTTATTTTAGCTGCTCTATCTGTAGTAGAGATTAAATTCCACACAGACAGGTCTGCAGCATTTATAAAGCTTGATTCGTTAGCTGTTATTTTTAGATCTTTTACCAATCCTTTTATTATCAAATTACTAGCATTATCAATGTTTATTTCCAATTTATTACAAAATATTAACATTTCGCAGTACGAAGCATTGTCTAAGTTTATATATAAACTATCAGCTTTTAAAGTGTCTATGATTTTAACCTTAGCTCCATTATTTATGTCAATTTCTTTAATATTATTATTTATAAAGATAGTCTTATTTTCATTTTTAAATGTTAGTATATTCTGATTGCTTAGATTTGTAAAATTATTATAAGGATAGATGGAATCTGATAAACGCAATATGTATTTGCCATTTTCTAAATGTATTTTATCTATATTTTGACTTATTAAATTATTAATAAAAATTATTAAGAAGGAAATTATAAAAATACATTTTTCCATATTGTTCAATATATCAAGTATAATTTGTAAAATTATAAAAAAAAATTAAAAAAATTTGCAATAAGCATTTAGATAATAAAATTTTATAAATATTTCTGAATATAAAAAATAACATTAAAATTAATTCTATACATAAATTAAAATACCTTGAGAAATTATTTATTAACAAATTTATAGTGGTAATTTATTAATTACCACATAAAATATATGTTTTATCAAATCATTTCGTATCGGAGATTTTTCATTTTATAATTGTTTAAAATAATATATGATATAATAAGTTAAATAAATTACTATCTATACTTTTCTAATTATAAATTATAAGAAAAATAATGGAAATTTAAATTTTTAAATAATTTTTCTATAAAATATATATTAATATTGATTTAAAATATATAATAATTATTAATTAAATATCATATTTCATTTTAAACAATAAAAATATAATTGTTTAAATTGCTTAGCAACAACAGATAAATAACATTTTTACTTTTCATATATATTTGTTAGTTTACAAATTTTATTCTTAAAAAAATATTTTAAAACAAATAAAATCAACACTCCTATAAAATTAGATTCGCTTATATATTTACAATAATAATATTTAGACGTCTGATTTAAAAAAGATTATTTTATTACTATGTAATACCAAAATTTTTGTGTTTACTTTTTAGTTTTTTTGCTACAAGGTTATAATCTTGTTCTTTAATAAATTCTATCATTATACTACTACTAATCAATATTTTAGGATTTATAGATAATCTAA
>JAGPGB010000220.1 GCA_018056215.1 Bacteroidales bacterium
CTATTTAACCTCAAATTTGACCTTACTATACCTACGTAAGCAGTCATTGTTTGATTGAGTTCTTTTACTTCCTGAGTAATCAAAACTAGCTCTTCGTTGAGTTTCACTCCTTCATCATTCCATTCAGGAATATCAGTATTTATAGAATAATCATTAAAATATTTTTCTGCATCTTTAGCTGCTCTATAGCTAAATACTAAAGCTTCTAATAGAGAATTAGATCCCAATCTGTTTGCACCATGCAGTCCTGTACGCGAAACCTCTCCACACGCATATAATCTATTGATTTTAGTTCTAGCAGAATAATCTACCACCACACCACCTACTTGGTAATGAGCAGCTGGCACCACTGGTATCATTTCTTTAGTCATATCAATACCTATGCTTAAGCATTTCGCATAAATTGTCGGGAAATGTTCTAATAATTCATCTTTATTAATATGCCTACAATCTAAAAATACATGTTCTGAACCGCTCAATTTCATTTCATTATCTATAGCTCTAGCTACTATATCTCTAGGAGCTAAAGATTTTCGTGGATCATACTTATGCATAAATTCTTTACCATTAATATCTTTCAAGACAGCACCATAACCTCTGAGTGCTTCAGTAATAAGAAATGCTGGTCTCTCTTTAGGATTATAAAGAGCTGTTGGATGAAATTGAAAAAATTCCATATCCATTATTTGAGCTTTAGCACGATAAGCCATTGCCACACCATCACCAGTAGCTACAGTAGGATTTGTAGTTGTCAAGTAAACATTACCACTACCACCAGTAGCCAAAACAGTAAATTTGGATAAAAATTTCTCCACTTTCCCTTGTGGGGTTAATACATATGCACCAAAGCAATCTATATTGTCTATCTCATCATCTACATTTATACCAATGTGATGTTGAGTGATCAACTCTATAGCAAAATGATGATCAAAAATGTGAATATTAGGATTTTCTAATACTCTATTTGATAAAACTCTTTCTATTTCATAACCAGTTTTATCTTTAAAATGGAATATCCTTGATTCACTATGACCACCTTCCCTAGCGAGATCATAAACGCCAGTTTCTTTTTTATCAAACCTCACACCCAATTCTATGAGATCTTTTATCCTATCAGGACTCTCTTTAGAAGTAATCTCTACAGCTACTCTATCATTTAAATATGAACCTGCCTCTAAAGTGTCTTTTATATGTTTTTCAAAATTATCAGGAGGGAACATAACACCTACTATACCACCTTGTGCATAATATGTAGATGTATTAAATATTTCTTCTTTTGTAATAATAGCTACACTACCTAATTTAGAAGCATTTAAAGCGAAATTTAATCCTGCTGCCCCACTACCAATTACTAGGAAATCAAAAGTATACATGATTTTTTATGTTAATTTTTTAAAATAATTACAAATATATATATGTTTTTTGTTTTAATGTTTAATATTTTATTAGTAATATTATTGATAAATAACAATAAAAATATTAAGATGCAGCAATTAATACTTTAAATCTAAATTATCTTTTATTTTCAAAAAATTTTTTTAAACATTCTATTGATTTTTCTTCCATAATACCACTTTTAACAATAGTTTTAGGATGTAATAATGATGGAGTATATTTAGAATATCCATTTTTAGGATCTGATGCACTAAATATTAACTTACCAATTCTAGTTAATTGCATCGCACTCGCACATAAAGGACAAGGTTCTAAACTGACATATATGCTGCAAGAATCTAAATATTTTGTATCAAAATATTCTAATGCTGCAGTAATAGCTAGAATCTCTGCATGAGCCAAGGGATCCTTTAATCTTTCTACTTCATTATGAGCTTTACAAATAATTTTATTATTAGCAACAATAACAGCTCCAACAGGTATCTCCTCTGTATCATAAGCCACTTGAGCCTCTTGAAGTGCTAACTGCATAAAATACTCATCATCATTAATCATTTAAAAACAATAATTTAAAAATAATTGTAAAATTAAGAGAAAAATAACTAATTAAAAAATTGATTTAAAAATTTAATATCTTTATTATTTTTTAACTTTTTAATAGCTTTGTCTCTGATTTTTCTTACTCTTTCAGCTGACATATTCATCCTATCAGATATCTCCTCTATACTTAATGCATGAGTATGCTCGAGACCATAATAATATTTAATTACCATTTTTTCATTAATAGATAAAGTTTCAATAATTCTATTAATCTCAATTTTGAGAGATTCTCTTTCTAAATCAGAATCTGGAGAAACAGAGTTTATATTAGGTACAAAATCCAACATCGTTGTTTCGCCATCATCATTTATAGACTCATCTAAAGAATCCACATTGTTATCTACATACTTAATTAAATCCTTAATCTGCTGCACAGGCATACTAGTCATATCAGAAAGCTCTTCTAATGTTGGGGGACGTAATTTTATTTGTTCTAATAATGAATAAGCATTTTTGATTTTATTGGCAGAAGCGATTTTATTACTTGGCAATCTAATCATTCTACAATTTTCGGATATAGCCTGAATTATACATTGTCTAATCCACCACACTGCATAAGAAATAAATTTAAAGCCTTTAGTTTCATCAAATTTTTCGGCAGCTTTTATCAATCCAATATTCCCTTCATTTATTAAATCTGTCAGAGGTAACCCAGTTTGAGAAAATTGTTTAGCTACAGAAATCACAAAACGTAGATTGGCTCTTATTAATTTATCTCTTGCTATTTCATCACCTTCTTTTATCCTTTTAGCTAACTCTACTTCCTCATCAGGAGACAATAAAGGCTCTTGCGCTACCTCGTCTAAATATTCAGATAAAACCTCATTTTCTCTTTTGGTGATTCTTTTTTGAATTACTAATTGATACATTATTTTAACTTTTTTAATTAGACATAAAAAAAAACCAAAAGTTTATTTT
>JAGPGB010000221.1 GCA_018056215.1 Bacteroidales bacterium
TGAGCCATTTTTTTATCATCTTTTTCCTCAAAAGGTGGTCCTGTAACCACTAAGACTTTACGAGGTTTTCTAAAATAAATAACTCCACAAGTCATATCATCTTTGGGTTGATAATCATCCAGTTTATTAGCCATATTTACAATTCGTTGAGCTAATTTTTGAGCAGAAATAATTGGTTCAGTTTCTAGAGTTTTAGAGATGAAACTAACCACCCTATCTCTTTCCCAGCCGAAAGGAAATTTATCACTACCCATACCTGCTTGAGTAATACCATCAGTAATTAAAATCAGTCTATCCTGTAATTGTGGATAAAAAGTAGCATGCTTAATTTCTCTTTTATTATTTTCATTATTAACTTCACTCACTAAAAGGCAATCGTGAGTAATAGTGAGCTCATTATTATTGCGAAAAATAATAGTTTCTGGATTATCATGTTCTAGGATTTTGACAGTAGAATCTGGTAAAATATCACAAATAGTGAAGGTAGCATAGCTAATTTTTCTTTCACTGCAAACTGGTAAAGTATTTAAAATAATTTCTGCAATACGATATTCCTCTTTATGTTCATAAGTAAAATTAAGAGCCATCGTGGCAGTGAGGGCGGAGAGCACGTTAGCTTTTACACCATGTCCCATACCATCAGACAAGACAATGATATAGCGATTTTCTTCTTTAAATTTCTTATAAAGAAAAGTATCACCACAAATTAAAGATTCATGATGATTTCTAAAAGAAAAACCAATTTCTATAAAAATATTATCTTTAGTAATATCACTTTTCATAAATTTGGATAACTTTATTCAAAATACGTTCTACATCACTAGCACCTTCACCAAGTGAAAAAGCTATTTGCTGAACCATATCTAATTCTGTTTGAATAGCTTTTTTTATTTCATCTACTACTTCAGCCTTATTAACTTCAGGTAAGCTAATATCTTTAATAAGCATAATAGCTAATGATCGATACTTAATAGGATAAACACTTACATTAAACCATTTATCATTTATTAAAATATCTTTTTGGGTTTCTCCCTCTTGATGAGTGAGAGCATACTCTATCATATTCACTAATGAGATATCTAATAATTTTTCAATCTGAGAACCTCTGAGACCGGGGATTATTTCATTAATTTCAATAGCTTCTTCACCTAAAATTTTAACAAAAAATTCATTAGAATATTCAACTTTATTTTCTCCATTAACGACTAATATACCTGCAGGGATTTTATGTAAAAGTTCTTTAATATTTTCAATGATTAGAGCGTGCAGTTGTAGCTCTTCCTTAATTTTTTTATTTTTTTCTTCTTCATCAACGATTTTAGCATTCAATTTTTCTAATTGTAGATTTAATTTTTTAATTAATTTAATTTTATTAGCAATATTGTAGTAGATACACATTTCAGAATTAGCAATACCTTGAGCTATAGCAGATGCAAATTCCTCACAAGAATCGAATCCACAATTTTTACAAGATCTAAAACTAGGATTAATTTGTAGATAATTCAAGATGTCTTCTATTTGTTTTCGAGGTATTTGTGGAAGCTTAATTTCCATATTTTTAAATGTAACTGGTAAAGATTCATTTAAATAATGATTAATGTTTTCTTGCCAAGATTCATCATCTAGATCTTTTAAACGTTTTTGAGAATATTGTAAAACTTGATATTTTTTCATAATGTAATTGCCTGAAATAGTAATAGCAGGCCCCATTATACAACCATTACAATAATAAATATTAAAATGTTTTTTAATAATTTCAATATAATTTAAAAAGTCTGAAATAGCATCTTTGAAAAGATTTTCGCCGCTACTAGAAATCACATTAGCATTTAGTATATTTTGCTCTTGATTAGTAGCTATTAAAATACCATCCTCAATAGCAAAATAATTACCCCATTTACCTTCTACAAAATCAAAAGAAGAAAACTCTTGTTCAATTTCTGTAATTTCGAATCTTTCAAATAATTTTCTAAGCTCTTCGAAAGTCAAGACCTCATCACTTTTGTCAAACTCAGAAATATCCTTATAAGCAATACATGGCCCTATATAGACAGTTTTAATAGGTTCATTGATAAATTTTTTTGTTAAAAATGAAGCCATTTCGGGTAAAATAGGCAATGGCAAGAGATTATTTATGGCTTTAGTAGCATATTTTTGCACATAATTTTGTATAATAGGACATAATGTAAAAAGATAATATTTACCTTTATTTTCGTCTAAAAATTTTTTATAATTATTTGCTAATAAATCAGCAGCAAATGCACCATCAATGACATAATGGAATCCACTCTGGCGGATCATTGAAATAAATTTTTTATAATCATTTACATCAATAAATTCACCCGAAATAGCTGGATCTAGTATAGCGACCAATTTTTGTTTATCATTAATCCAAGAAATCACAGTTTCAATAGAATCTCTATAAAGAATAGCATTTTGTGGGCAATGCGAATAACAAGAGCCACAATTAATACATCTTTCCTCGATTAATTCTACATGAGTTTCTTGAGTAGAGCTACGAAGTGCATGGACAGGACAAATCTTAATGCAAGCATAGCACATAATGCATTTAGAATAATCAATCTGAATTTGAGTTTTCATGAATATTAAAATAATTTAAAATGATTGGACCAACATTTTCTGGAGTTACATGATTATAGATAGTATCACCTATTTGTAAATTAGGACCCTCAGCACATTTATCGAAACAGCGTTTCCCTCTGAAATCTACCAAAGACTGAAGCTGATACTGCTCAATGAGATTATTAATAATAACAACAAGATTTTTAGAACCCTTACTAAAGCATGAACTACCCATGCAAATATAAATAGGAGTCTTGAGATTGTCTTCGGACATTGAAAAAATATTTTTTCAAATTTACAATAAAAAAAGGAATAACTGATGAAATA
>JAGPGB010000222.1 GCA_018056215.1 Bacteroidales bacterium
TCATTTTATTTATAACTAATTTTTTTAATGAGAACACGAAATAATCAAATATCTTCATAAGAGCATTTTTTAAAATTTAAAACAGTAAGGAATCTTTTTAGACTTTATTAAACTTAAATTTTGCTTATTTTAAGCTAAATAATTTCCAATGCTATATAGTAGAACTTACAATTTATGGTAAAAATTTTCTTTTGATAAAAAATATGTAATAGAAGTACTTATAGTAACTCATTTATTTATGTAGTCTGTAAAATATTATTGATATAATTTAATAAATCTTCAATACCAATTTTTTTGGTTGAGGACGTCATAAAGATAGGTGGTAATGTTTCCCAAGATTTTGATAATTCATCAATAAAAGCATTTTTATTTTTTTCTATGATCAATTTTCTTTCTTTATCAATTTTAGTCATCACAATAGCTAAAGGTATTTGTTTTTGACCACAATTATTGATGAAATCTAAGTCGATTTTTTGAGGAGGTAAAGTAGAGTCTATTAATATAAAAGCAATGTATAATTGCTTTCTATTAATTAGATATTCATTTATAATTTTTGTTAATTGTTTTCGAGTATTTTGTGATGTTTTCGCATATCCATATCCAGGCAAATCTACGAGGTACCATTTTTCATTAATAAGATAGAAATTTAAAGTTTGAGTTTTACCAGGCGTGGACGAGGTATGAGCTATCTTTTGATATACCAATGCATTAATTAGTGAAGATTTACCCACATTAGATCTACCAATAAATGCAAATTCTGGGAAATTTGTACTAGGACAATCTTTTAATGATACACAACTTTTAATATATTTAACTGTTTTTATATTCATTTTTTTCTTTTAAATATGAATCTACATGCCGTTTGATTTTACTTGGATAAACATCATCTATAGTTACTAAAATCCCAATTTCTTCAACTGGACCAAATTGTGGATTAAGAGAAATACCAAAAGTTTTCATTGTTCTAGATAGACTCATATATGCATTCACTAATGGAGGAATAGCTTCACCTCTAGATTTCACAAAAGTTAATAATTTTTTATAATTTTCTTCATAAGAATCAGACGAAAACAATTGTTCAAAAATAGAAATATCATTAGAATAAGGACGAGGCATTTTAGGAGTTATCAATTTGTCATTATCAGGGAAATGTTTATGCATGAAAAATACGATAGCATCCCTAGCTAATTGATCAAAATTAAGATATAATGTTACTTTACCAAAGAAATATTTAATGTCTGGGTAGTCTATAGTTAATGCACCTAACCCATCCCATAGATTATCTAAAGAAAAAATCCCTTTTCTTTGATCTTTTTGTGGTTGATATTTAGGCTGTACAAAACTTCTACCTAATTCAATAGTTTGAGTAGCATATTTTTTAATAAATAAATCAGAAAAATCAAACATATGAGAAGTAGCTAAATGCAACTCTCCATTATAAAAAGTTAAAACATCTTTTAACAAAATAAATCTATATCCGCCGATTATTTCTTCATTTTTAGGATCCCACACAATTAATTGCTTATATTTGATATCACCAACATCAAACTCATCAATATCTACTTTTTTACCAGTACCAGCACCTGCATCTCTGAAAGCCATTTCCCGTAATCTACCAACTTCTAACATCAGATTAGGACATTGATCAGCAGTGAATATATATATTTCATTCTTATTATAATTTGTTTTCCTAATATATTTATCAATTGTTAATTCTTTTTTTAATAATTCTCTATCAATAGGTTTTATTATATCTTCCATAATATTTTCTAAAATGTTTATTAACTAAATTTATTATTTTTTTCAAAATTATAAATCTTAATTAAATTTATAAATAATCTAAATACTTTTTAACATAAAAATTATTTAATCAGTTTTCATTTAATAGCATTACATCATTACTTTTTATTAATTACTATAAAAAAAATATTTTTCTTAAAATTACGAAAAAAATAGAAATCAATTATTTATCGATATTTTCAGCAAGTTTATATACAATATCTTTTACATATTGTGCCCACTCTGCATCAGTTTTAGATTTATCAAAGAAATTATAAGAAATAGGTTCACCAAAAATAATTTTTATATTTTTATCTTTTTGTTTAAACATTTCATTAGATAAAAAAAACATTTCTATATTAGACTTAATTGCCAATTTTTTCCTAATATTAGCCAGGTTATAAAAAAAATTAGAATTTTTTCCAGAAATATAAACAGGAATAACGTCGCGATGATATTGTCTAGCTTTTTGAATAAAGGATTTTTTCCATTCTAAGTCCATGATTTGGCCATTAATTTTTCTACTTGCTAAACCAGCGGGGAAATAAATGATAGCAGCATCACTGTTATATGCTTCTTCTATCTCTACAGCAGCATCACTACTTTGTTTACCATGCTTATTAACAGGTAAAAAAAGTGGTTTAAGATTAGGAATATATAATAATAAATCGTTCACTGGCACTTTGATATTAGGATTTATTTTACTAACTACATACATGATAGCCAGACCATCTAACCCACCCATGGGATGATTGGAAGCTACTATATATCTTTCAGATTTTTTAAGATTTTCTAATCCTTGATACTGAATTTTTACACCAAAAAGATCAAATAAAGTATTTTCTACAAATTGCACCCCAAAAATATCTTTATTTTTAGCAATATGTGCATTAATTTCATCTTCGTGAACTATTTTTTTAATGTAATTAATAACAAAATTTGGCAAAAATTTTAATAAATTTGGATTTTTATCGCCGATTACTTTTCTAATATCAATAAGTTTTTCATTATGTTCCATATTTACAAAATTTATGTAAGAGTAAACTGAATAGCAAATTTAAATAAATTTTTTAAAATGTATAAAATAGATAGTGGTACATATAG
>JAGPGB010000223.1 GCA_018056215.1 Bacteroidales bacterium
GAGTCGCATTTACCAAGTTATGAGTGTAAAAAGTAAAACGTTTATTTGATTATTAGTAGTGTACCACTTTGAGAAATTTTGTCTGGGAAAATAATTTTGTAAATATAAGTACCTGCTTGCACAGTACTAGCATCCCAATCATTTTTATAGTTTTTACTCTGATAAATTAATTTTCCATCATTTGCATAAATATATAATTGAGTATTAGGATAATTTTCAATATTTTTGATTTCAAAAATATCATTTATCCCATCACCATTTGGAGTTATTGCGTTAGGAATTATAACATCACAATGTGAAAATGATACAATGAAGGTATCCAAATATGTTTCGCAACCTATAATTTTTGCAATATAAGTACCTGCCTTTGATACATTAATTGATTTAGAAGTTTTATTAACATTCATCCACTCTACTTGATATTTAGTAGTATCTACATCTACAGATAATGATATCTCGCTACCTACACACCCAGAAATATTTTTACTTGATAAACCATTAGGTGGTGGTAAAATTTTAACTTTTGTTGTGGCATAGAGAGATTTGCTAGTTTCAGAATTAATAGGAGTTATTGTTAAACTGTATGTGCCAGATTCTGATATGTAAATTTTATTACTAGTTTCGCCATTACTCCATTTGAATTTATATTGTTCTTTATTTGGTATAGATGGACTTAGCAAAATTGGTTTCTCTGAGCATATTTCTCTAGGCATATATAATGGTGTATCAGATTCAACATTTTTATTAATACTATCATTTTCTGTTTTTACAGTATCAATTATATCAGTTTGATTATTGGCTATTAGATTGTATTTCAGTAATCTATAATCTAATTTCAAACTATTCTTTTCTTTTTCTGGAATGTTTAATTTGTTAATAACATTAATAATGGCAGTCTCATTAGAATCTATATTTAAGTATAAAATTTTATTCACTTCATCGATCACATATAGATTACTATCATTAGATAAAATACTTAAATGATAATTATTATATGCATAATCAGAAACTTTTGTAGTATTTACTTTATTAATGTAAATAATTATTGACAATATGATAACAGATATAGCCAATAGTGCAGAAGTAAATATTTTATCTGAAATAAAATTTCTTTTATTTACAGTTTTATTTAAGATATTTTTTTCTAAAAAATCAAAATAATCTTCTGGCACTTCATAGCCGTCGAAAGCTTGTTTAATTTTGTCGTTTTCGTTATTATTAAGTTTCATTTATTTTGGATTTTAATAATTAGACATAAAATTAATTAAAAAGTTTAATATGTAGATGAAAAAAATTTTTTTATTTTTTTCATAGCTTGATGATAAGAAGATTTTAAAGTATTCTCGGAAGTATGTAACACATCAGCAATATCTTTGTAAGGCATATTAGAGAAATAGCGTAGATAAAACACCAGTCTTTGTTTAGGTGGTAATAGATTAATAGCTTTGATAAGTTGCCTTTCTATTTCATCTCCTTTAAAGTTGCTATCAGCTTTTAGATTGTCTAGAAAATTTTCATTTAATTCATCTAAAGATATAAATAATGCAGATTTTTTTTTATTAATGAAATTAATAGATTCATTAGTAGCAATGCGATATATCCAAGTATATAGTTTTGAATTTCCATGGAAACTATCTAAATTTTCCCATATTTTGATAAAAGTATTTTGCACAACATCATTAGCGTCATCGTGAGAGACTACTATTCTACGAACATGCCAATATACTTTTTCTTTATATTTTTTTAGTAATAATTTAAATCCTTCAGTTTTAGTTTCTGAATCAGAAAACAAAGAAATAATAAAATTATCAGAAGGATCAGTCATTTATATTGATTTTTTTCTTTTCACTGCTTTGATAGCTGCATTTACTATATTAGGAGATTTTAAGCCATATTTCACCATTAGTTCATCGGGAGCACCACTTTCGCCAAATATACAATCCATTGCTACATATTCTATTGGTACAGGGTAATTTTTTACAGACACTTGAGCAACAGCATCTCCTAGCCCTCCATGAATCACATGTTCTTCGGCAGTAACAGCACATTGTGTTTTAAGTAAGCTATTTACTATAGTTTGTTCATCTATTGGTTTAATAGTGTGGATATTAATAATTTCAGCATCGATTCCGATTTTTTCTAATTCATCACAGGCTTCTATAGCTTCCCACAGTAGATGCCCAGTAGCAAATATGGTAACGTCATGCCCTGTTTTGAGAGTTATTGCTTTACCAATTTCGAAATGTAGATCATCAGGGATGAAATCGGGTACAACTGGTCTACCAAAGCGTAAGTAAACGGGGCCGAAATATTCTGATATAGCTCTCACAGCTTGACGTGTTTGTGTATAATCTGCTGGATTAATGACAATCATATTAGGTAATGCTCTCATCAAAGCTATATCTTCCATGATTTGATGGCTAGCACCATCCTCACCTAGTGTGATTCCTGCATGCGAGGCACATACCTTTACATTTTTAAAACTATAAGCTACACTTTGTCTGAGCTGATCATATACTCTACCAGTAGAAAATACTGCGAATGTACCTGTAAAAGGTATAAAACCAGCATTAGCTAGTCCAGCGGCTATTCCCATCATATTTGCTTCTGCTATGCCAACCTGAATAAATCTATCAGGGAAATTAGAAGCAAATTTTTCCATTTTTAATGAACCAGTGAGATCAGCTGTTAGAGCGACTACACGAGGATTATTTTTGCCTAATTCATTAAGCTCATCACCAAATCCACTTCTAGTGTCTTTTTTTTGTTTAATGGGATATTTGTCTTTAAGCATAATTGTAATTTAATGATTTATTCCTAATTTATTTTTACTGTAAAATTATATAATTTATCTGATAACAAAATAAATAAAATTCATAA
>JAGPGB010000224.1 GCA_018056215.1 Bacteroidales bacterium
GGGATATAGTATAAAATTGTAAATAAGTTGCTTATTTTGTAGATAAATATTAATAAATAATGAGAAAAAATAGAAAAATATAAATTAAATATATATAATTAATAGTTAAAAGTAAATATATTTGAAAGGGGGAAGTAAAAAATTTGGGGTATAGATAACAAATTTTTGTTATAGTTTAAAGTATGTTAATCATATCTCTGACTAACTATTTCTCTATACTTGTCCCACGCCCACCTGTCGTGCGATGACAAGTTTAGTAGTCTACCAATGTCAGGATCTATCAACTCTTTTAGGTACTTATTCATTATCACAAACCACATAAGGTAGCTCTGCAAGTACTTCGTAGCCACTCCGTGAAATCTACTCAACCAAGTCTTGAAATCACTTATTTTGTTCTCTACTATTTTTACACTATAAATCCCTCGTTTAATCTGTTTTTTATTTACTATCACTTTTTTACTTTGTAAACTTTTAACAGCTTTTCTGAACTCTTTTTTGGGCTTTACACATATCAGATTGTTTTCTGACAATCTACTCTTGAGCTCTTCTCTTAATTGTTCATTCTTCACTTTTTTCTCTCCAACTTGTTTAAAAAGAATATTACCTTCCCTGTCTGTAACTACTAATACTACTACCTTAGGATGTTTTTTCTTTTTAGCTCTTTGATATTCTTCTTTGTTTTTAAACTTCCTCCCTTTTTCTGAATATTTCATTAGTAGTTCATCTGCTTCCACAATTCCAGAGAAGCTTATCCCACCTTCTAAAGCTCTAATAGCTGCTAATATTTTGTGTCGCCATTCGAAGCTTGTTTTCAGACAAATGCCAACCTCATTAGCACATGCTCGCAGACTTTTACCCTCGAGCATGCATCTCATATAATCGAGCATTAATGGATATTTTCGCATACGATAGACAAAGGTGCGAGCAGTCTCACGAAATTGATAACCACATGTTTTACATTTATAAACTTGTCTGCCATTTCTTTTACCAACTTTAATTACATTTTCACTTTTGCAGTCTGGACATATAGCTGCGGTAGATTGGATTTTTACTTTTTGATAATCTACTGCTGTTGCATTGCTATTGACAAGATACTGATATAGCTGATCAAGGAAATCACGTTTGTGATCTTTGGGCAGAGCCAAGTATTTATCAATGTTTTCTAATAATTCTTGCATAAATATAAAATTTTAACAAAATTAATATATTTAATTTAAAAAATAAAATATTTAAACTATAACATTAAAATGTTATATATTTGTTTTATTAAATCATTTAAAAAATTTTT
Source organism: Bacteroidales bacterium (assembly GCA_018056215.1). GTDB lineage: Bacteria > Bacteroidota > Bacteroidia > Bacteroidales > DTU049 > DTU049. Next base: position 1,289 of record JAGPGB010000224.1, read on the forward strand.
TAAATGATTTAATATTCATTTTTTTTATATTTTTGTAATAAAATTTATATAAAATAATGCAAAAATGTAATAAATCTATAATTTTAACATTTATAATATTTTTATTTATAGTTCAAATAAGTTTTGCTCAAAATAATGATTCACTTAATGTTAAGTGGAATTATAATAAATTAATGGAACCCTATTCATTTGATAATGGATTAATAATCACACCTCCTCCATACTTTGTCCCTTTTAAGCAATTAGATAAGGAAGGGTTTATAAATCCTCAAATGTTATCAAGTATAGAATTACAAAGAAAAAATAATGTACCATATCCTATATTAGCTAATCAAATAAAGGAAAATTTAGAAAAACAAAAAATATTTTTAATAAATGAAGAAAAAAATTTAACAAATAACAATAAATCTTGTCTAATTTATGAATTTATTTATAATTCTATGTCATCAAATGGAGAAAATATCGATTTTCATCAAATAATATTAATAACTGGTGATTATAAACAGAGCATTATAGCTATAGCTGTATTTCCTGAGATGCATTACAAAATCTTACATCTTGTTATGAGAGAATCATTATTATCTATAGATTGGAAGGAGCCTGAATTATGAAAAAATTTATATTATTTCTTTTAATTGCAATTACATTATTTGCTAATTTTTTAAAGTCGCAAACTTATGTAGTGAATCATAATGTAAATTGGGAAGCTCATAATCAAAATATGTGGGGACCAAACGGTAGTCCTATAACTTTAGATCAAGATATAAATTTTTTTGATGTAGAATTTGGACCTTATAATACAACTATTGGGAGCATTGCTGATTTAGGATTTTTAGGTGAATGGGGAGCTGAGCTAGATTTTGATACTTGGTTTAGATTAGGTAGTCATTTAGGAATACACGGTTTCACTACTGGCTATGTGGATGTAGATTATCCTGTTAGAATTAAAATGACTGTGCCACAAAATAATTCTTTTTGCCCAGGTGATACAGTATCCATACTTTCGCAATATGAAATTAGAAATGGATGGAATTTAGATACACATTTCCCTACAGCAGGTGTTATAGGCTTATATTTAGATTTTGGGTTTAATTTAAATTTAGATGCTACAATATGCGCATACTCTTGTTTTGATGCTAGTATTATAGATGTTAATATCCCTTATGATACTATACCAATATTAGAATTAAATAGCATAACTGGAGTATTTAGTTATCCATGCTTAGATCCTACTTCTTTTCCTCCAATTACAATTTGTCACAACCAGGTCTTACCTATTGTCTTTAGTATTCCTAGCATTGGTCTTACTGGTAGTATAACATTACCATATGTAGAAACACATGATTGGAAAGAAGTCATAAATGCTTGCGAACAAAATTTGTATGCTAAAGGAGATTGTACGTGGATAAGGTTAGATATCAATGTTATTGATTTATTATCTACTATTGCTGGCTTCATTCCTCCTCCTACTGGACCAGCAATTCAACAATTCCTTTCATTATTAAATGGGAGCATAGATATTTCTATTGTTCATATACAATATAGTTTATTTAACGCTTTTTTTACTATTAAAAGTACTATGATACAAG
>JAGPGB010000225.1 GCA_018056215.1 Bacteroidales bacterium
GGTATAATAGTATCAGTGAAGGTAGAAACAGAAGTATTATGTTTCCAATTAGCTATTAAAACATAAGGAGCATTAGCATTTACATCTATTATAAAAGATGTATCTACATAGTTATTATTAGATGAAAAGGGGAATATAGTGCTACAATAAAAATATGCATCATTTGGCACAATCCATGCTATGGAAATATACTCATCTCCATTAGTCTGATTTATATTTTTAACATGTAATTTGATGTATCCTTTACCAGATATTGAATAAGTTTGATTGTTTTCTAAAGTTGTTCCTAAATTAATAATTTTATAAAAATAACCTTCTTTTGTTAGCAATAATCTAAACTCATCATAAATATTTTTTTCATAAATGATTTGAAACTCACCTTGCTGATTTGTAGTAGCTGAAGCTATGGTTTGATATGCAGTAGAGAAAACATTGTCTTTTAACACTTGAGCTTGTAATTTAACATCTACATCAGATACTGGTATCCCTAAAAATTGATCTTTTACTATACCGCTAAACGTGATTTCTTCTGGCTTTTTTTCGCAACTCCATATAAATATTATAATAAGTAATAAACAAAAAAATTTTTTATTCATAAAAATAAATTTACATAAAATTATAAAAAATTTTTTTAACATTCATTTTTTACTTTACAAATATTCAGATATTGATAAAAATCTTCATATTTTTCAATTGTCTATTAATGATATTAAAATTTGCTATTAATTTTTAAATAATTAAATTTGTAAAAAAAATATGAAAAACTTTTTAGTTGGTATAGATTTTTCTAAGGGCTCTATCAAAGCTCTAGAATATGCTATAATGTTAAATAATTATATTGATTCTAAGATTGCGATGTTATATGTAGATAAGCCGATACCTACTGAATCTATTTATGCTACTGTTACAGCAAACTACAGAACTGAGCTACATCAACGTTTTGAGCAATTAATGAATGAATTTAAACCCAAATTAAGTGATGCATCTAGATTAGAATATAAAATCACAACAGGTAAAGTTTATGAAGAGTTAGCTAATTATGCTAAAAAAAATGATATAGATTATGTTTTCGCTGGTACTCATGGTATTTCTGGCTATGAAGAAATGTGGATTGGAAGCAATGCTAATAGAATAGTATCTACATCTCCTTGTCCAGTATTCACAATTAGACAAACCTATGAAGTACATGATAGGATTAAAAGTATTTTATTACCTATAGATTCTACTGCTGAGACTACTAATAAACTACCATGGGCTATAGAAATAGCAAAATATTCAAATGCCGAAATTCATATTTTTGGAGCTTATATTACTGATTTATCTACTATGAAAAATAAAGTAGATAAAAACATAGTAATGATAGAAAATGAGTTAGAAAAAGAAAATATAAAATTTAAATCTTTTAAAAAATCTATTACTAATTATACTTCAGATCTCATTTCATATATTGAGGATAATAATATTGATTTAGCTATTATCATGACTGAACAAGAGAATAGAAATACAAATGTGCTATTAGGACAATATGCTATGCAGATGATAAACCATTGTCCTGTTCCGGTTTTGAGTGTACATCAAGATGATAAATTCAATTCAAAATAATACAGTGTATCCTTTTGATTTAATTGAAAATGAAGCTAATAAATTAGGTCAAATTATTCATATAGAACCAATTCAATCATCTGGTTCTAGTCGTTTTTATGCTATTATTTATTTTTATGATGAGAGCACTATTCTTGGTTGCTATAATAGTAATGTAAAAGAGAACGAGGCTTTTATTTATTTCTCTAATCTTTTCTATGATAGCAATTTACCTGTTCCACATATAGTTCATGTTTCTGATGATAAAACTATTTATTTTCAAACATATATTTCAGAACTTTCTTTGTTTGATTTATTAAAAATAAAAAAATTTCATTATGACAATGAAATAGTAAATTATTATTTACAAGCCTTACAATTGCTACAGCATTTTAATAAGTTTACAGATATTGATTTTTCTAAAACTTATCCTAAACCTTCGTTTGATAGCAGATCTATCAGATGGGATTTGAATTATTTTAAATATAATTTTCTAAAAATTATAGATTTGCCTTTTGACGAAGATAAATTAGAAAATGATTTTGAAGAACTAGAAAATATAGTATTATCATATTCAAAAAATTATCTCTCTTTGAGAGACTATCAGTCAGCTAATTTAATGTTAAATGATAATAAACTTTATGTGATAGACTTTCAAGGTGCTAGAATAGGCTCTCAAATGTATGATGTAGCAGCTTTACTTTTTGATAGCAAAGCTCAAATGCCAATAGATATTAGAGAGCAGCTATTATTATTTTACTTAAATTCAATAAGTAGTGATGATATTAAATTCTCAACATTGAAAGATGAGTTTTACTGGATAGCATTATTTAGACAAATGCAAGCTTTAGGCACTTTTGGTTATAGAGGTTTGGTTCAGCATAAGCCAACCTTTACTTCATCTATACCTTTTGGAGTAAAAAATTTACAAATAATTGCTAATAATTTAAATTTGAATAATCTGGTTGAATTACCAAAAATTTTCGAAAAATTAATAGACAAATATCTTACTAAATCTGATATTAAAAAGTCTGAAAAAATATTAAATGTTAAAATATCGTCTTTTTCTATAAAAAATCAGTATCCTCCATTAGATAATGAACATGGTGGTGGCTTTGTATTTGACTGCAGATGTTTAACAAATCCGGGTATATTGCCAGAAATGCAAATGCTAAATGGCAAAGATAAACTAGTCATAGAAATGATGAGATCTGATGAAAAAACTAAAAATTTTTTAAATTATATTTTCAATACTATTTGCTTAGCAATAAATGAATATTTAGAAAGAGG
>JAGPGB010000226.1 GCA_018056215.1 Bacteroidales bacterium
AAAATATTTTTTATTTATTTTGCTACTATCATTATTATCAAGTTGCAAAATTATGAAACAAGCTGATTGGTTATTCTATGACGGTAAAATATATACTGCTAATGAAAATAATGAGGTAGTGAGTGCTATGGCTATTAAAGGTGATAAAATTATTGATTTAGGAGATTCTGATACTTTACTAAAAAAGTGGCAAGCTAAAGAGAAAATCAATCTACAAGGTACTACAATAATACCTGGAATAATTGATTCTCACTGCCATTTAATCGGTTATAGTACACAAATGGAGCCTATAGACCTCACAGGCGTTAGAGGTGTAGATGAAATGGTGGAAAGAATCCAAATATATCTAAAGCAACATCCCGATATGAAATTTATTTATGGTAGAGGATGGGACCAAAATTTATTTCCAAATATGCAAATGCCAAATAATAAATTAATAAATAAATATTTCCCTGATGTACCAGTTTATTTGAAAAGAGTAGATGGACACGCAGCATTAGCTAATGATGCAGCTCTGCGCATAGCAAATATTACTAAAGAAACAAACATAGAAAATGGTATTATAGAAAAAATAAATAATGAATTGACGGGTATTCTAATAGATAATGCTATGACTTTAGTAGAGAAATACATTCCTCCACTTCCTGTAAGTGCTAAAATTAGTTCTTTACTTAAGCTACAAGAGCAAGCCTTTCAATATGGCATCACGTCTATTAATGAAGCTGGTATTAATTATAATGAAATACAGCTTTTAGATTCATTACAAAAAATAAATAAGTGGAAACTAAGAGTTTTTGGTATGTTAACTTTAAATAATGAAAATATTGATAAAATATTGACACAAGGGATTTATAATAATGATAAAATTATAGTAAGATCGGTAAAATTATATGCAGATGGAGCTTTAGGAAGTCGTGGAGCTTATCTTTTGGAACCATATTCAGATGATAGTAATAATAAAGGAATGTTTTTATTAAATGAGACTGAATTTGATTCAATTGCTCAATTATGTATTGCTCATAACTACCAACTTGCTACGCATGCTATAGGAGATGCTGCAGTTAGAACAATGATTAATTGGTATTCTAAATATTTAGATAGTAACAATGATCTGCGTTGGCGAATAGAACATTGTCAAATAATAAGTCCAAATGATATTCAAAAATTCGGGCAATATAAAATAATACCATCAGTGCAACCCATCCATGCTATTGAAGATATGGAATGGGCTAAATCTAGACTTGGTGATAGGATAGAGAATGCATATAAATACAAAGATTTATTTTTGCAAAATAATATTATAGCTATAGGTACAGACTTTCCAGTATCACCATTAAATCCATATATAAATTTTTGTGCAGCTGTTTATAGACAAAACATTTCTGCTTATCCTACAGGTGGCTTCCAATCAAGTCAAGCTCTCACTAAAGAGGTAGTTCTGCGTGGTATGACATATTATGGTGCATATGCTAATTTTTCAGAAAAACAGTTAGGAAGTTTAGAAATAGATAAAAAAGCTGATTTTGTAATCATAAATAATGATATTATGAATGCGACACAGCAGGAATTGGGTAATACATATTCCATAGCTACATTTATAGATGGAGAAATGGTTTTTTCACTAAAAGGAAATAAAATATTAAAGGGATTTTAGTATTTTAAAATCCCTTTAATGAAATCATTGAATAGTATGTAAATGCTTATACCTACAATTATTTATTTTTATAAAAAGGCAAATTTACAACAATAGCTTTAGCTAAAGTATTTCTAATGTTTATAAATATTTCAGTATCAGGTTTTGAGTATTCAATAGGCACATAACCCATGCCTATAGCTTTTTTAACGTATGGACCAAAGGTGCCAGAGGTTACTCTACCAATTACATTGCCATTGTTATCACAAATTTGATATTCATGTCTAGGTATTCCTTTGTCTATCATTTCAAAGCCAACAAGTTTTCTTTTTAATCCTTCTTGTTTTTGTTTTAATAAAAATTCTTTATCTATAAAATTTTTATGATCTACTAGTTTCACTATCCATCCTAGTCCTGCTTCTAAAGGTGAAGTAGTATCATCTATATCATTGCCATACAGGCAAAATCCCATTTCTAACCTTAAAGTATCACGAGCACCTAACCCTACAGGTATTATACCTTCATCTTTTCCAGCTTCGAAAATAGCATGCCAAATTTGTTCAGCATATTTAGGATTAAAATATATTTCGCAACCACCACTACCAGTATATCCCGTTGTAGAAAGCAAAACATTTTTTATACCATCTAAGGTAACCCATTGCCAAGTATAATAAGTCATATCAGTAATAGGTTCAGCAACAATTTTTTGCATTACTTTCATAGCCAATGGTCCCTGAATAGCTAATTGTGCAGTATTATCTGAATCGTTAATTAAATTTTTATTGATTTCTATATTAAATTTAGGAGCATGAGAGCATAACCAATTCCAATCTTTTTCAATATTAGCTGCATTTACTACTAATAAATATTCTTGCTCATTAATTCTATAAACAAGCAAATCGTCCACTATACCACCTTTGCCGTTTGGGAAGCAGGAATATTGCACTTTACCATCTTTGAGAGCTGCTACATCGTTAGATGTTACATATTGTGCGAAATCTAATGCATTTGGTCCTTTAATATATATTTCTCCCATATGAGAAACATCAAATACGCCAACTTTTTCTCTAACTCCAATATGTTCCTCCTGAATACCAGTATACTGTATAGGCATATAGTAGCCTGCAAATTCTGCCATTTTAGCTCCGAGGCTTTCATGAATCTTTGTAAATGGTGTATATTTCATATCTTTATTATTTTTTAGCAAATTTACAATTAATTAACATAACAAAAAAA
>JAGPGB010000016.1 GCA_018056215.1 Bacteroidales bacterium
TTTGTTGTCCTAACTGTTCTGTAATAAATTTTTTCACAAAATGAGCAGTATATCCTTTATCTATTGTCATGATTTCTGGTAATGAGCCATTAAATATTATTTCACCGCCCATATTTCCACCCTCTGGACCTAGGTCTATGATATGATCGCAGTGTGTTATTACTTCTAAGTTATGCTCGATTACTATCACTGTATTTCCTAGATCGACTAATTTATCTAAGGTTTTTAACAAAATGGAAATGTCCTCGAAATGTAATCCTGTGGTAGGTTCATCTAATATATATAAAGTTTTTCCAGTAGATTTTTTGATTAGTTCAGTAGCTATTTTTACTCTCTGAGCTTCTCCACCACTTAATGTTACTGAAGATTGACCTAATCTAATGTAGCCCATTCCTATATCATTAATCATTTTTATACTCCTCTGTAGTCTTGGTTGTCCATCAAAAAAATTATAAGCTTGCTCAAAAGTCATATCTAGTATTTCACTAATATTTTTACCTTTAAATCTAATCTCTAGTGTTTCTCTATTATATCTTTTACCATTGCATGTAGGGCAAGTAGCATAGACATTATCCATAAATTTCATTTCATATACTAAATATCCTGTCCCTTTGCAAGTATCACATCGTCCACCACCTACATTAAAGCTAAATCTACTTTTACTGTAACCACGCATTTTAGATTCTGGCTGTTGAGAAAATAATTCTCTAATATAGTCAAATATTCCTATATATGTTGCTGGATTGCTACGAGGTGTCCTACCTATAGGTGATTGATCTATGATAATTATTTTATCAATATTTTCTATCCCTTCTATATTATCATATTCTAAGCAATTATGATTTGATTTATTTAAAATATTAAATATAGCTGGATATAGTGTTTCTGTTATTAGACTAGATTTGCCACTTCCAGAAACTCCAGTGATAGCTATTAATTTATTAAGCGGAAAATCAACAGTTAGATTTTTTAGATTATGTCCTTTAGCTCCTATTATAGTTAAGTTTTTACCATTGCCAGTTCTGGGTTCTAGCTTTGGTGTAAATTTCTTTTTCCCACTTAAATATTGACAAGTTAGTGATTCACAATTTTTTAAATCTGTTGGTGATCCTTGAGCAATTATTTTACCACCATGTTCGCCTGCTCCTGGACCGAAATCAATTATTTGGTCTGCAGAGAGCATCATATCTCTATCATGCTCTACTACTATTATTGAATTATCTAAATCTTTAAGTTTAATTAATGAATTTATTAATTGTTGATTATCTCTCTGATGTAAACCAATACTTGGTTCATCTAATATGTATAAGACTCCTGTCAAGCCAGTACCTATTTGTGTGGCTAATCTTATTCGCTGAGCCTCGCCTCCAGATAAACTAAATGTAGGTCTGTTTAGTGTAAGGTATGATAGACCAACGTCTAATAAAAAATTTACTCTAGTTCTTAATTCTTTTAAAAGTTCTTTTGCTATTATATTTTGTTTATCATTAAATATTTTATTGAGACTGTCTATCCAGTTGATTAGAGCTGTCATCTCCATATTAGAGACTTCTGCTATATTTTTATTATCTATTTTAAAATATAAACTTTCTTTTTTTAATCTAGCTCCTTCGCATGTAGGACATGGTTTAATGGTTTGAAAAACATTTGCCCATCTACGCATCATAGCATTATCTGCTTCAGCTAATTTATTGACAATATTAATAATACCATCATAGTTTAGTTGATAATCAGATGTGATACCAATATCTTTATAATTTATGTTTATTATTTCATCGGTACCATATAATAATGTTTGAATTACTTCATCAGGAAATGTTTCTATAGGATCATCCAATGTAAGATCATATTTTTGTAAGATAATTTCCAATTGCCTAAATGTCCAATTATTTTTGTATTCACCAAAAGGAGCTATACCGCCCTCTCTTACACTTTTTCTTTTTTCTGGGAATATTTTATCAATATTTATTTCGCTCACATAACCCAATCCTCTGCAAGTGGGGCAAGCACCATATGGTGAATTAAAAGAAAAAGTATTCGGTTCTGGTAGTGGATATGAAATTCCTGTATCTTCACACATTAAATTTTTTGAGAAGTAAGTTGGTGTGTCATTATGTAATATTATTAAATTGCCACCACCATATTTGAGTGCCAAATCTATACTATTTTTTAATCTTTTTAATTTAGCAGGATTTACATCTACTTCATCTATCCATAGTTCTATATCGTGGGTTTGATAACGTTCCAATTTCATACCTTGTTTGATAGTAGTTAGTTTACCATCTATCCTCATTTGCTCAAACCCAAGTTTAGCATATCTTTCGAAAAGTTCTCTGTAATGTCCCTTACGTGCTTTTACTAAGGGAGCTAATATGTGAATGTGCTCTCCTTTAAATTTTTCTTGAATTTTTTGAATAATTTCGTCTATTGATAACTGTAACATCGGTTTGCCTGTCATATATGAATAGGCTGTCGATACTTTAGCATATAGCAATCGTAAATAATCATATATTTCGGTAACTGTCCCTACAGTAGAACGAGGATTTTGTGAAATAGTTTTTTGCTCTATAGCTACTACTGGAGGTATGCCAGTGATATTATCTACATCTGGTCTATCAAACATGCTTACGAATTGTCTGGCATAGGCTCCAAATGTTTCCATATATCTTCGCTGTCCTTCAGCAAAAATAGTGTCAAATGCTAATGAAGATTTTCCACTACCACTTAGTCCTGTGAAAACTATTAGTTTATGTAAAGGTATTTCTAATGATATATTTTTTAAATTATGTACTCTAGCTCCTTCTATTATTATATTTTCATTAGCCATTTTTTCTACTCCTAATCAAAAAAATTTAATTTGCAAAATTAATAAAATTATGTAAGTTTTTATTACTACATAATATTAATTTTACAAATTAAAACTTTAAATAATCATTTTATATAGAAAAAATCAAAAAATTTTTAATAGTGAAAAAAAATTTGTTTTTTTAAAATTTTATTTATTTTTGCAATGTAATTTTAATTTATAAATAAAAGGGAATATTAATGAAAAAAAATTATTTTTTTAAAATTTTTGTATTTAAAAAAAATTATATAATTTTACAGTCAAATTTAGAATTATGAAAAAAAGTTTATCATTCATAACAATATTTTTAATACTCCTATTATCAAATACCTTTTTGAAAGCACAGCAAGAGGCACAGTTTACTCATTATTTCCAAAATTTTAATGCTTATAATCCTGGTTTTGCTGGAGTTAAAAATTCAATTTGTGCAACAGCTCTATATCGTAATCAATGGTTGGGTTTCAGTGAGGTAGTAAATGGTAAAGAGTATAATGTGAATCCTAGGACTATGCTATTAGCTGTAGATGCTTATATTAAACCACTTCATGGTGGCTTAAATCTCATAGTTTATAACGATAAATTAGGTTTCGAGAATAATACAGGTGTTAAAATTGGTTACTCGTATAATTTTTATATCCGTGATTATGTTCTAGGTGTTGGTTTTAATGTTCATTTTCTCGATAAAGGGTTAGATTTTTCATTATTAAATCCTCTAGAAGATAATGATCCATTATTAATACAAAGGAGTAATCAATCAGATATGGTAATAGATGCTGACCTAGGAGCTTTTTTATTAAAACCAAATCAATTTTGGGTAGGTTTATCGAGCCTCAATTTAATTCAGTCTTCTGCACAGCTATCAGATGTTTCTAATATAAAACTAAAGAGACATTACTATATAACAGGAGGTTATATTTTCTCACTTAATAATGATCAATTTGAAATAAGACCATCTGCTTTGATTAAAACTGATTTTGTATCAGCTCAATATGATATTAATGTACAAATGTATTATCAGGGAATGGTATGGGCTGGTATAGGATATAGAGTACAAGATGCTATCATGCTTAATGTAGGTGCACAACCTTTTGCCAATAGTACTAACCAGGGACTTGCTCCGCTCTCATTTGGATATTCTTATGATTTTACTACTTCAGCTATTGGCAGACACAAAGTGAGCTCTGGTAGTCACGAAGTATTTATAAATTATTGTTTTTTGATTGAAAAAAAGACATATAGACAAGGTAATAGAAATGTTAGATTCTTATAAGAATGTAACCTTAATTAAATTTTTTACGTTTAATCGATAAAAATTGAAAATAATGATAAAAATGAATATAAAAACATCAAGAGCAATTCTAAAAACCGCAGTAGCAGTTTGTTTAATATCAATTGTTTCTACTGCATGTGATACTTCAGACAATGGACAGCTAGTAGGTGTGAGAGATCGTCCGATGTGGTATCAACCTACTCCTTATGGTATGGTATTTATTCCTTTAGGTTCATTTATTATGGGCCAAAGTGATCAGGATGTACCTTATAATCAAATCCAGACAAATAAGGTTGTTTCCTTACAAGCTTTTTATATGGATGAAACTGAAATTACAAATAATGAATATAGACAATTTGTTTATTGGGTTAGAGATTCTATAGCTCATACTATATTAGGAGAAATAAATGAAGAGCATTTAATTACTCAAAATGAATATGGAGAGGAATTATTCCCACCAGCTATCAATTGGAAAACTAAAATTAACTGGGAAGGACAAGAAGAAAGAGAAGCTCTCGCTGATATGTATCTGCCAGAGCATGAGAGATTTTTCCGTAGAAAACAATTTGATGTTCGTAAATGGAATTATGAATATTATTGGATAGATTATCGTGCTGCTGCTGCTAAAAATTGGGATAGCCCTCTGACAAGTGATCAAACTGATAATGTATCTATGCCTATGTGGAATAATAGACCACAAGGTTATAAAGATCGTTCAGTATATGTTAAAAAAGATGTTATTAATGTATTTCCTGATACTCTCTGCTGGATACATGATTTTACTTATTCATTCAATGAACCAATGACACAGAGCTATTTCTGGCACCCTGCTTATGACAATTATCCTGTTGTTGGCGTTAACTGGAAGCAAGCTAGAGCATTTTCTATTTGGCGAACAAATTATCTAAATACATATCTATCTCAAACCGGTAGCTCATATGTTAATGATTTTAGATTACCTACAGAATCAGAATGGGAATATGCTGCGAGAGGTGGATTACAATTAAGTCCCTATCCTTGGGGTGGCCCTTATACACGTAATTATAACGGCTGTTTCCTAGCTAATTTTAAACCTTTGAGAGGTAATTATGTAGATGATGGTGGTTTGCATACAGTCATTGTAGCACATTATTCACCTAATGATTATGGATTATACGATATGGCTGGTAATGTGGCAGAATGGACTAATAATGCTTTTGATCCATCTACCTATCAGTATGCTCATGACTTGAATATGGATTATACATACGAAGCTAAAGAAACTGATCCACCTGTTTTAAAAAGAAAAGTTATTAGAGGTGGCAGCTGGAAAGATATAAGTTTTTATATGCAAGTGAGTACTCGTGATTATGAATATCAAGATACTGCTACTTCATATATTGGATTTAGAAATGTACAAACATATTTAGGTCGCCATAAAGATGATGGTCCAATGTCATCAAATGTTTATCGTTAAAATAAATCAACTAATTAAAATAAATTAAAAATTAAAAAATTAAAAGTTATGGGTTTTTTAGACAAAATTGTAAAAAGTAAAGCGTACAAAAACTTTATGACCAAATTGTACGGTATTGGTGCTTCTCTTGTTATTTTAGGTGCACTTTTTAAAATCACTCACTGGCCAGGAGCTACTATAATGCTTAGTATTGGTATGATCACTGAGTCTATCATCTTTTTCTTCTCAGCATTCGAAGAGCAACCTGTTATACCAGATTGGAGTTTAGTATATCCTGAATTATGGGGTTATTATCACCCAAATGAACCTATGGATGAAGAAATGCTTAAAAAGATTGAAACTCGCAAATCTACTGAAGCTATAGGTGTAGGAGGAGGAATACAAATAAAAGATAGCGTTACACAAAAATTAGATAAAATGCTTGAAGAAGCTAAAATAGGTCCAGAACTTATCGAAAGCCTCGCTGAAGGTATGAAAAACTTAAGTGAAAATGCAAAAAAACTCTCTGGCTTAGCAGATGCAACTGCCGCTACAGATAATTTCGTTACTAACTTAAATACTACTGCTAACACTGTATCTGAACTTAATCAAACTTATCTACAAACTAAAGAATCAACTGCTAAAGTTATTGGAGCAAATATCGAATTTGCTGATAATTTAAAAAATATCGTTTCTAATTTTCAAAAATTATCTCAAGCTTCTGAAGATAGTGCTAAAAGTATGCAAGAAACAGCTAATGCAAATAAAGTATATGCTGAAACAATTCAAAATACTACTAATAGTGCCAATCAGCTTGCCAAAGCATATATTGAGTCTTCAGAAAAACTTGTAAATACTACATCAAAATTAGATTTACAAGGGTTTGATAATGCTAAGTTGAGCGAACAATTTGTAAAAATTACAACTAATCTTTCTGCTTTAAACTCTATCTATGAAGTACAGATAAATGAATTACAAGCTCAATTAACGAAGGTTGAAAATTTCGGACAAGGTGTGGATAGCTTTACTAATAATGTACAAGAAATACTTTCTTCCATACAAGAATACAAATCTCAAACACAAAAATTAACACAAAACTTGCAGTCTCTTAATACCATTTATGGTAATATGTTAGCTGCAATGAGTATTAATAAATAATAAAAAGGAGTTTAAAAGATGAGTGCAAAAAATTGTGCGGAAACTCCGCGACAAAGAATGATAGGAATGATGTATTTGGTGCTTACAGCAATGTTAGCATTAAATGTATCCAAAGATATCCTAGATGCATTTATCATAGTTAATGATAGTATCGAGGAAACTAATAGAATCTTTTATGATAAAGTACAAGGCAATTATGCTATGTTTGAAAAAGCTTATGCTTTGACTCCTGAGAAAGTAAAAGATAATTATGATAAAGCATTGGTAGTTAAAAAAGAAGCTGATGAGTTAGTAACATATATAGAAAATTTAAAAGCTGAAGTAATCTCTGTAACTGATGGCATTCCAATAGAAGAGGCTAAAAAAATAAATTTAAGAGATGTGCAAGGTAGAGATAATTTCGATGCTCCTACACATTTCTTTATAGGTGATTCTCAAGATGGTAGTGGTGGCAAAGCTAGAGAATTAAAAAATAAACTAGTTAGTTTCCGCAAAAAGATGATCGAATTGCTTGGTAAATATTCGGATAAGGTAAAATTGGGTCTAGATATAGAGAATAAAATGTATCCTACTATAGAAGGTGATCAGCAACTAAATTGGGAAATGACTAATTTTTACCATACTATCTTAGCAGCTGATATTGTAATTTTGAATAAACTTATTCTAGAAGTCAGAAATATGGAAGCTGATGTTGTAGCTCAATTATATTCTGCTGTTAGTGCCGAAGACTTTACTTTTGATAGAGTAGGTGTGAAAGTAGTACCGAAGTCTAATATTGTAGTTGCAGGAGGAGAATATGAGGCTGAGATATTTGTGGCTGCATATGACTCGCGTCAAAACCCAGAAATTTTAATCGGTGATGATGTAGATACCGTAAATATGAAAGTTCTTGGGAATGTTACTAAACTAGAAGGTGATAGTGGTCGTGGTATATTAAAAATACCTGCTGGCTCACCAGGTAATAAAAAGTTTGGTGGTACTATAACAATAAAAAGTCAATCAGGAGCTGTGCAAACATATTGGTTTAAAGAAGAATATTTTGTGATGTCTCCTACAGCTACTGTATCTGCTGATAAAATGAATGTATTCTATATTGGTGTAGATAATCCTGTGTCTATATCTGTGCCCGGTGTACCTAATGATAGGGTACGAGCTAGCATAACTAATGGTAATATTATACCTCAAGGTAATGGTAAATATATAGTAAAAGTGCAACAGGGTACAGAAGCTACAATAAATGTATCTGCAGAAATGAATGGTAAGGTGATGACAATGGGAAGTGCTAAATTCCGTGTTAAAAGAGTACCTTCTCCTATAGCTTATGTAGCAGGTAAACCTGGTGGTAATTATACTAAAACAGAATTACTAGCTAATCCATATGTAACTGCTGTAATTGAAAACTTTGATTTTGATCTAAGATTTGATGTTATTTCTTACAGTTTTACATATAAATCACCGGCAGGAGATCTACTTGGACAACCAGTAAATGGCTTTAGGTTTACTCAAGATGTTATTAATATTGTACAAAAATCTGGACGTGGCTCTAGATTCTATGTAGAAGATATTAAAGCTAAAGGGCCAGATGGTAGCGTGAGGACATTGCCTACTGTATCCTTGAGAATAACAGGTTAAGAAAATTTATAAATATGAAATATTTAAGTTTTTTAGGTTTATTCCTAATTGTATGCTTAACGAGTTTAAAAGCTCAAGTTTTTCAGGCACCAGTAGATGGAGCTTATGAAAAAACAGATTTAACTAATAGAGTGCCAGTACCATATCAATACATTCATGAATCTGATGTATTCTATGCTACAAGAATATGGCGCGAAATTGATATGAGAGAAAAGATAAATCAACCTTTTTACTATCCTATGCAACCAACTAATGGACGTTATAATCTGATGTCTGTTATAATGATAGGTATTCAAGAAGGTGGCATCACTCCTTATAATCCTGAATCTGATGATTTCAAAGTTCCATTAACTAAAGAAGCTGTACAAAACATTATTCGAAAAGAAGAAAAAACAAAAACTTATGATCCTTTTACTGGTGAAGAGCGTGATACTGTAATAGTAAGTGAATTTGATCCATCTACAGTAACCAGATATCGTCTAAAAGAAGATTGGATTTTTGATAAACAACGATCTGTACTCGAATGTCGTATTATTGGTATATTGCCACTTATGGTTGAATATGAACTTGATGGAATTACTGAAAAAGGAACTAGACCATTATTTTGGATATATTTTAATGATTTAAGGCCTTATCTCGTACGCTATGAGTATTTTAACCGTGTAAATGATGGACAAAGGATTACATATGATGATGCTTTTGCTAAAAGAATGTTTAATAGCTACATCATTAAAGAGTCTAATGTGTATGATAGATATATCAATGCTTATGCTACTGGATTAGATGCTCTATTAGAAAGTGATAGAATCAAAAATGATATATTTATCTTTGAGCACGATTTATGGGAATTCTAATAACTAATACAAATAATAAAAAAGCCGTATTAAAAAATACGGCTTTTTTATTTATAATCAAACTAAATCATAAGCCCCAATTATTTTTATCTAAAGTTCTATATTGAATCGCCTCAGCTAAATGATATGCTTTAATAATTTCTGAATCATCTAAATCTGCTATTGTACGTGCTAATTTAAGTATTCTATCATAAGCTCTGGCTGACAGAGACAATTTCTCCATAGCATTTTTCAATAAAATCATTCCCTCATCCTGCACAGGGCAATATTTTTTGATCAATCTAGAATGAAGTTGGGAATTAGAATATATTTTAGGTAAATTTTGGTACCTATCTTTTTGAATCTCATAAGCCTTCATTACATTTGCTCTAATATCATTAGAACTATGCGTGTTTTTAGTAGAAGCTAATTCTTTAAAAACTAATGGAACGACCTCTATATGAATATCTATACGATCTAATAGAGGACCTGATATTTTACTTAAATATTTTTTAATAGCTCCTTGTCCGCATGTACATTGTTTTTCTGGATGATTATAAAAACCGCAAGGACAGGGATTCATAGCAGCTACGAGCATAAAATTAGCTGGAAAAACAGTGGCATATTTTGCACGACTAATAGTGACTAAATGATCTTCTAAAGGTTGACGTAGTACCTCTAAAACAGATCTTTTAAATTCAGGTAATTCATCTAAAAACAAGACTCCATTATGAGCTAGAGAAATTTCGCCAGGTTTAGGAATAGCACCTCCACCTACTAGTGCTACATCACTAATAGTATGATGTGGAGCCCTGAAAGGTCTCTCTCTAATGAGTCCTTCATTATTTTTAATTTTCCCGGCGACAGAATATATTTGAGTAGTTTCTAAACTTTCTTCGAAAGTCATAGGAGGCATAATAGTAGGTAATCGTCTAGCCATCATAGTTTTTCCAGCACCAGGAGGTCCTATCATCAGAATATTATGACGTCCAGCAGCAGCTATCTCCATAGCTCTTATCACATTTTCCTGCCCTTTGACATCAGCGAAATCTAATAGAGGATCCCAAGTAGGTTCATATTTTGTATTATTTACATCTACATCGTAAAGAGGTAAATAATTTCCATGAAAAAATTCTACAACTTCAGATAATTTTTCAAAACCATAGATATTGATACCTTCGACAACAGAGGCCTCACTAACATTAGCTTTAGGAATAATTAAATTAGGGAAATTATTATTTCGTGCTTTTATAGCAATAGGCAAAATGCCATGTACAGGCAAAATAGAACCATCTAAAGAAAGTTCACCAACGATGAGATATTGAGACCAATCTACGTTAATTATTTGTTTATTAGCTCCTAAAATGCCTAAAGAAACGGGAAGGTCATAATGCGATCCTTCTTTTCTAATATCTGCAGGAGCAAAATTAATAGTAATCTTTTTACCAGGAAAAGGAAATCCACTATTAATAATAGCAGGTTCAATTCTATTACGACTTTCTTTAATAGCATTATCAGGTAACCCTGAAATAAAAGTTTTATTACCAGGAGCTAAATCCACTTCTACTGTAACTATAATGGCATCAATGCCATAAATAGCAGCAGAAAAAACTTTTAAAAGCATATTTACTATAATTCTCTAAGCATGGCTTTGATGATAGCAGATAGCTTGGGCTCAGCAGCATCTGCTGCTTTTAGCACTTCCTCATGAGATATAGGTTGAATATTATCAAACCCACCGAGATCAGTGATAATAGAAACGCCAAATACTGGTAAATCACTATGCACAGCAGCTATCACTTCTGGAACAGTAGACATACCTACTGCGTCAGCTCCTATAATTCTAAAAAATCTATATTCAGCAGGAGTTTCGAAAGTAGGACCAGTGACCCCAATGTAAACGCCTTGTTTAACATTGATATTTAATTTATTAGCACATTTCATAGCTAAGTCAATAAGTTTTTTATTATAAGCCTCGCTCATATCTGGGAAACGAGGTCCTAGCTCATCAATATTTGGTCCTAAAAGTGGGTTAGTACCCATAAAATTAATATGATCGTTAATAATCATAATATCACCAACATTAAAATCGGGATTCATACCTCCAGCTGCATTAGAGAGAAATAAATACTTGACACCGAGAGCTTTCATAACTCTAATGGGGAAAGCCACTTCCTGCATAGTATAGCCTTCATAATAATGGAAACGTCCTTGCATAGCTACAACATTTTTCCCTTCTAAAGTTCCAAAGATTAAGTTGCTAGAATGTCCCATGACTGTAGAAACTGGGAAATTGGGTATTTCTTTATAAGGTATGACCATAGTAGGATTGATTTCATTACCTAGATTACCTAATCCAGATCCTAATACTATTGCTATCTCAGGTTGTAAATTTACTTTACTTTTGAGAAATTCTGTTGTTTGCTTGATTTTGTCTAACATAATCTAAAATATATTTATCGTAATTAATTTTCAAATGTGCATTTTGATGAAATCTAACATCAATTGGCAAATAAAATATTGGCAAATCTAATAAAAATTTTTTAATTGAAGGATGTTCTAACCTTGGGATATCTTTTTCTGTAGTTACAATAATTTTATTACTAGAAGGGTAATCATTAAATGATTTTATAAGCTTCATTACATCTTTTTCAGTAAACTGATGGTGATCTGCAAAATAAAATCTAACTAAATCTTTGCACATTAAAAGCAAATATTCATCTAACCCATGTGTATTAGCAATAGCTGTAAAAACAAAAATAGCATAGGGAGTTTTATTTTCGAAATTATTATTTAGAGTCTCATCAAACACTGGTATAAAATTTTTATAAAAAATATAACTAATAAATAATTTTTGATGAGGTTGTATTTGAAAAGATTGAATAACACTATTATATAAGATAGGTGAAAAAATAGTAGGAAATTTAGTAATAATGATAGCATCTGCTTTTTTATATGATGATTTAGGTTCACGAAGTTTACCTACAGGGAATAAATGGTCATGGTAAAAAGGATGTGAATAGTCTGAAAGTAGTAACTGTAAATGAGGTTTTACTCTTAAATGTTGCATAGCATCATCTAATAAGATTACATCTAAATGTGGATATTTTTCTATTAAAATCTTAATGCCTTTAGCTCTATTTTCACAAACAGCTACTGAAAGGGTATTACCAAAATTTCTTTTATAAATCAAAGCTTCATCACCGACATCAATGACAGTAGAATCACTATTAACTTCTAAAAAACCATGCGTTTTTCTCTTATAACCTCTTAAAAGTATAGCTACATTATAACCATTATCTATGAGGAGTTTAGCAGTATAAATAGCATGGGGAGTTTTACCATTGCCACCCATAGATAAATTACCTATGCAAATAGTTGTAATAGGAGGATTATATCTTTTACATATTTTAATAGAATATAAAAACTTCCGTAGAAGTTGAAAAATATAAAATATTAAAGCAAAAGGATATAATAAATATTTCATAAAACAAAAATAGTAAAAATTTTTATAAAAACATAAAAA
>JAGPGB010000017.1:0-7292 GCA_018056215.1 Bacteroidales bacterium
ATTACGTGGCTACTATTACAATCTGGACAAAGTACACCAGTAGACATAGCTTTAATTTCTTGATAGTCTACTACATCTTTGCCTTCTTGAATCATTTCATTGTATAGATTGTCATATAATTTACGAGTACCTTCTTTAGTAAGAGCAAAGACTTCTGATGGATTTGCGAATAATTTAGACATAATCATTAATTTTTTACAAATATATAAATTTTTGATAAATAAAAAACTTGATTTTTTAAAACATAAAAAATATTACATTCTCCCTTACTTCATCTTAACCATTTTTTTAATATTTTATCTGTTTTTTGATTTTTTATTTACTTTTGCATTAACAATTAAATTTACCATTGTGGCTAAAAAAAATAGTGAAAAAAAACAAAGCAGTAATAAATCTACTGCTAGTAACAAATCAAAAAATCAATCTGACTATAAACTCAAAGGGAAAAATTTAGTGATTGTTGAATCACCTGCTAAAGCCAAAACTATCGAAAAATATTTAGGTGATGATTTTACTGTTTTATCTAGTTTCGGTCATATTAGAGATTTACCTAAAGGTGAGCTCGGAGTTAATGTAGATAAAAATTTCGAACCTAAATATATTGTTATTAAAGGTAAAGAAAAGGTTATTAATCAATTAAATACTGCAAGTAAACAAAGTGAAATTGTTTGGCTAGCTACTGATGAAGATAGAGAGGGAGAAGCTATCAGTTGGCATCTTGCTGAGGCTTTAGAAATTCCTGATCAAAAGTTAAGGCGCATCACTTTTCATGAAATTACTAAATCTGCTATTGAAGAAGCTATAAAAAATCCTAGAAATATTGACTATAATTTAGTAGATGCTCAGCAAGCTCGTCGTATTTTAGATCGTTTAGTTGGTTATGAATTGTCTCCTATACTTTGGAAAAAAATTGCAAAAAATTTATCTGCAGGTAGAGTGCAATCTGTAGGCTTAAGGTTAATCGTAGAAAGAGATAGAGATATTGAAGGATTCATTCCTGAAGAATCATATAAAGTAACTGGTAAGTTTAATTTGATAGACAACCCAGATATTTTATTGTCTGCCGAGTTAAATCATCAGTTTAAAAAAGAAAAAGAAGCTTTAGACTTCTTAGAACAATCTAAAGATGCTATCTTTACTATCTCAGATATAGAGCAGCATCCAGCTAAGCGTACTCCTCCTCCTCCATTTATCACTTCTACTTTACAGCAGGAAGCAGCAAAGCAAATTGGTCTATCAGTTTCACAAACTATGCATTTAGCTCAAGAACTATATGAGTCTGGCCTCATTACCTATATGAGAACTGATAGTGTAACTCTTAGTAATTTTGCTCTAAATGCTGCTAAAGAATTCATCAACTCTAACTATGGAGAGAAATATTATAAAAGAAGACAATATAAAACTAAATCTAAAGGTGCTCAAGAAGCTCATGAAGCTATTCGTCCAACTGATTTATCCAAACCTACTATTGATGCTTCTGGTCAAATCAAAAGACTTTATGAACTTATTTGGCGTCGTACTATTGCTTCGCAAATGGCAGATGCAGAATTTATACGTGCTACTATCACTATAGCTTCTAATGTTAGTAAATATCTCTTCTTAGCTAAAAGTGAAACTCTCACTTTTGATGGTTATCTAAAAATTTATCAAGAAAAAGATAATGTGGAAGATGATGATGATACTCAAGCTGCCTCTAAAATTGATATCTCTCTCTTTAAAGTTGGTGATCACTTAAATTATAAAGAAATATCAGCTAAGCAAAGTTTCACTAATCCACCATATCATTATAATGAGGCGGCTCTTGTTAAAAAATTAGAAGAATTAGGTATTGGACGTCCTTCTACTTATGCAACAATTATTACTACTATTCAGCAAAGAGATTATGTAGAGAAAAAAACTATTCCTGCTCAAGAAAGAGATATTAAAATTTTCACTTTAGATAATTCTAAAAAAATTAAAATTACAGAAAAAAAAGAAAAATTTGGTGGTGAAAAACAAAAATTGATTTCTACTGAATTAGGTAGGGTAGTAACTGATTTTCTCATTAAATATTTCGCAGATATTATGGATTATAACTTTACTGCAGATATAGAAGAACGTTTTGATAAAATAGCTACTGGTGATGAACAGTGGCAAAAAATGCTTGCTGATTTTTATAAAAATTTTCATCCAAAGGTTGAAGACGTTACACAAACTTCAGATAAACAACATATCTCTAAACTATTGGGTGTAGATCCCAAAACAAATAAGAATGTTTATATTACTTACACTAAGCATGGTATGGCATTACAATTGGGCGATTATACTGATAATGAAAAACCTATTTATGCCTCCATCAGCAAAAAACAAAAAGTAGATTTTAATGAAATAACCTTAGAAGAGGCTTTGAAATATTTTGAATTGCCTAAAGAGCTTGGTGAATATGAAGGTGATAAAGTCATAGTAAATGTCGGTCGCTATGGTCCGTATGTTTTGTATAAAAATAAATTTTATTCTATCAAAAATCTAGATAAACCTTTGACTGATTTTACACTAGATGAAGCTATCAAAATAATCTCTCAACCAAATGGCCTTATTAAAACTATTTCAGAAAAACCATTGATTCAAATTTTTGTCGGCCGTTATGGCCCTTATATTAAAACTGAAGACGGTAATGTGCCTATTCCAAAAGGTATGTCTATTGATAATTTATCAGAAAATGACGTTAAAGAATTAATAGAAAAACACAAAGCTAAAAAGTCAAAAAAATGAAAGAAATATCTAATTTTTTCGATTCTTTTTCATTAAATTATAATAATTATAAAAATTCTCAATTATTTAATAACGTTGTATATGTACAAAATAATGAAAATATTTCTTCAGATGTTAATACTATCGCTATTATCAATTTTTCTATCAATGATAACAGAGAAAAATTTATTACAAGTTTAATAAAGCTAAGAAATTATTTATATTCATATAGCAATATAGATAAAGTTCACATTTTAGATTGCGGCTCTTTCATTAATAGTGTAAATGCAAAAGATAGCATTGATGGACTAGCATATGTATTATCAGATTTAATAACTACTGGGATAGTACCGATTATTATTAGTGATGATAGATCTGTTATTTTAGCAATTCATAAGGCTTATGAGCATATTAAACGTTATTATAATTTAGCTTTTATTTTACCATTTATAGATATAAATAATGAGAATCTATGGGAAAAATCTAAAGATTTATTACCTTGGCACAATTATATTTTTAACAATAATTTACTATTAAACACTGCTACGTTTATAGGTTACCAAAGCTATCTGACAGATAGTGACGCTCTACAATGGGTAGAAAATAATTTTTTTGATATATTGAGATTAGGTGATATTCGAGAAAATATAAAAGCTGCTGAACCATATATTAGAAATTCTGATATTATTTGCATAGACTTGAATGTTATGAAAAAATCTGAGGCTCCTGCTACTATGCTGGCACTTCCTAATGGATTGTATGCTGAGGAACTTTGTCAACTATCATACTATGCTGGTATGTCTGATAAGTCATCAGTTTTTACTTTTTATAATTATAATCCAGACAAAGATATAGAAGATCAAACTATGCAACTTATAGCTCAGGCTATATGGTACATCGCAGAGGGTGTTTCTCTACGAGTAAAAGATTATCCTTATACTCCAAAAACGCAAATGCTTAAATATACTGTCATCATGGATTCTCCTATAAACGAATTAATTTTTTACAGGAGTACTCGTTCAGATAGATGGTGGATAGAGCTACCTATAAATGCTAATAATATTCAACGTCACACCCTTATCCCTTGTCTCTATGAAGATTATCTTGCTGCTCTACAAAATAAAATTCCTCTAATTTTTTGGAATGCAATAAAGAAAAAAACTTAAAAAATTAAAATTTTTAAAATAAAAGTTTCGATAAATTTTTTTATTTTTTTTAAATACATTTCTTTTTTATGAGCAATAATTAAACTAATTTTGCACTTACTATGGAAAGTGAAGAATTAGATAAAAAACAAGAACAATCAACATCAAAGACATCTCTAAAAACAATTTCTGGAATGTATGAAAACTGGTATTTAGATTATGCCAGTTATGTGATTCTAGAAAGAGCAATACCACATATCCGTGATGGACTAAAACCTGTTCAACGTCGTATTTTGCATTCTATGTATGAGCTAGAGGATGGTAGATATAATAAGGTAGCAAACATCATCGGAAATACAATGAAATATCATCCTCATGGTGATGCCAGTATAGGAGATGCACTTGTACAATTAGGACAAAAAGAATTATTGATAGATACACAGGGTAATTGGGGCAATATATTGACTGGTGATACTGCTGCCGCTCCTCGATATATAGAGGCTAGATTATCTAAATTAGCCCTAGAGACCGCCTTTAATCCTAAAATTACTCCTTGGAAAATTTCTTATGATGGTAGAAATAAAGAACCTATTTATTTACCTATTAAGTTTCCTTTATTAATAATACAAGGTATCGAAGGTATAGCAGTTAGTTTACAAGTTCGCATTTTACCACATAATTTTAATGAAGTTCTAGATGCTTGCATTGCGTATTTAAAAGGTGAATCTTTTACTTTATACCCAGATTTCCCTTCTGGAGGCTTGATAGACGTTACTAACTATAATGATGGTCAAAAAAAAGGCCAAATTATTTCTCGTGCTAAATTAGAAATACTTGATAATAAATCTATTGTGATTCGTGAAATTCCCTACGGAGTTACTACAGGCCAGCTAATAGATTCTATAGTAGATGCTACTAATAGAGGACATCTAAAAATTAAAAAAATAGAAGATAATACTGCTTCTGAGGTCGAGATTACTCTAATTTTATCACCAGACGTTACTCCTGATCAAACCATTGATGCATTATACGCTTTCACTAAGTGTGAGGTCAAAATCTCTACTAACTGCGTGGTAATAGACGATAATACACCTGTCTTTTTATCTATTAGCGAACTTTTAAAAGAAACTACTGATAATATTGTTGGTTTTATAAAAGAAAGTTTAGAAGTCGAAAGGCAAGAATTTTTAGAAAAATTGCTCTTTGCTAGTTTAGAAAAAATTTTCATAGAAAATCATATCTACCAGGACATTGAAAACTGTGAAACTTGGGAAGATGTTATTAATACTATTGATAAAGGATTAGAACCTTTTAAAAATCAATTTTATCGTCCAATCACTCGTGATGACATTATTAAATTAACTGAAATTAAAATCAAACGTATTTCTAAATATGATGCCTTTAAAGCTGATGAGATAATGATTAAATTACAAAAACAACTCGATGCTGTTAATGCAAATCTTGATAACCTTATTCAATACTCCATAGAACATTTTAAATATTTGAAAAATACCTATGGGAAAAATTTTACGCGTCGTACTGAGATTAGAACTTTTGGTAGTATAGAAAAAGATAAAGTAGCTGCACCTAATCAAAAAATTTATGTAAATCGCGCTGAGGGCTTTGTAGGTACTAGTCTCAAAAAAGATGAATATCTTTTCGACTGTTCTGCTCTTAGTAATTTAATTGTTTTCAAAGA
This sequence comes from Bacteroidales bacterium, assembly GCA_018056215.1. Taxonomy (GTDB): domain Bacteria; phylum Bacteroidota; class Bacteroidia; order Bacteroidales; family DTU049; genus DTU049. The sequence continues at coordinate 5,575 of JAGPGB010000017.1, forward strand.
TGACGGCACTTTTAAAGTTATTAAAGTAGATGACAAAGTCTTTGTAGGTGAAAATATTATTCATGTAGCTATATACGACCCTAATGACACTAGAACCACCTACAATGTTTTGTATCGTGATGGTAATAGTGGTGGTGTGTATGCCAAAAGATTTTTTGTGAAAAGTATCATCCGAGATAAAGACTATTTCTATACTCGTGGCACTCCAAACTCTAAAGTTCTTTATTTCAAAGCAAATCAAAATGGAGAAGCAGAAATATTAACGATTCATCTAGTGCCTCGACCAAGAATGAAAAATTTAACTATTGATTTTAATTTCAAAGATATCCCTATTAAAAATCGTTCTACTGTTGGCTATTTAGTTACTAGAAAATTAATTAGACATATTTCTATCAAGCAGGAAGGTATTCAAACATTAAAAGGTATTTCTTATTATTTTGATGAAGAAACTCTTCGCATCAATAAAGAAGGCAAAGGTATAGACTTAGGAGAATTTCTTGATGATGACTACCTGATAATTATATACAAAAATGGTTATTATCGCATATCTAAACCTAATGAGAGCTTATTCATCGATTCTAATTATTTAATTGTCGAAAAATTTTCATTACAATCTTTATTTACTGTTATTTATCGCAATAATGATCAGAAATCTCAACATATTAAACGTTTCATCCCAGATTTCACCTTAGATAAAAATATTTATTTTTTACCTGAAGAAAATAGTTGTGAAATTTTATTTTTTACTAAAGAATGGCTCTGCGACATACAAATTAACTACAGTAATAAATCAAAGGAGATTATTAAACTTGATCAACAATTTCCTATTAATTCTTTGAAAGCAAAAGGCAAAAAAATTAGTAATAACAAAATTAAAAATGTAGAAATCTTAAATATTCAAGAACCTACTGAAGATTGGTTAAAAAATATTTTCCCTGATGATGATAGTGAAAGAACAGATAATGATAATAATGATGATGATTTAGATATAGAATTAGATACAGGACAGATAATTTTACCTTTATAATAAATAATTTATGGTTAATTTTGTTAACTCTTGATAATGCAAAATATGGAAATAGAAATCAAGCCACCATCTAAATGGCATTTTTTTGATATTAAAGAACTAATTTATTACAAAGACACATTATATTTTTTAACATGGAAAGATATTAAAGTCAAATACAAACAAGCCGTTTTAGGGTTTTTATGGGCTTTTTTGCAACCTATAGCTATGACTGCTGTTTTCGTATTATTTAATCTCGCTGTTAATGTGTCATTAGGAGATGTTAATATACCATATCCACTTTTTGTACTTTCTGGAATAATGCTATGGAATCTTTTTGCTAATGCCATCACTGCCACGTCTAATAGTGTTGTAAATAATTCAAATATTTTAAAAAAAATTTATTTCCCTAGAATATTTTTCCCTATGAGTTCTCTTTTAGTTAGTTTATTTGATTTTTTTATAACTTTATTAATTTATATCCCAGTAATGATCTATTATAATGTTTATCCTAATTGGCAGATAATCTATATTTTGCCAGTTTGCATTTTATTAGTTTCTATATTAGTTTTAGGTATTGGCTCATTCTTTGGCGCATTAAATGTAAAATATAGAGATGTCAAATATATAATACCATTTGTAGTGCAATTATTATTTTTTATTTCTCCAGTATTCTATTCTAATAATCAAATAGCTCTTCCCTGGGTAAAAA
>JAGPGB010000017.1:7392-12697 GCA_018056215.1 Bacteroidales bacterium
TGTCTATTTCATGGCTAAAGCCCACCTCTTTTTCTTGGTTGTTCCACGACCTAAAGGTCGTGGTCTCAATAAAATCATTAATCGGGCTTTAGCCCTGATAATTTTATATTAATAACATATTTTTTTCGATAAATATTTATTTTGTAATTACATACGATTTGTCAATAACTTTTTGCCGAATTATGATAATCTTTATTATCATCCTAAACTCCTAAACTACTCCACTTCTACACTAATAAACTTTTCCACTCCTAAACTTTAACTATCAGCCTAATCATCTGATAATCTACAATACTGACTATTATCGTTTATCTTTACATTTATTATATTATTTTATGCAAATAATTTTTATTATTTAGTAATTTTCTATTAATTTTGCAAAAAAATTACTGAAATAACTATGAAATATAATTTTTTAATTTTATTTATTCTTACAATATCTTTCATTGGATGTAAGAAAAATAATAATATATCTTCAGATATTGTCAATAATCCTGCTAGTATAGAAAATAATAAAGCATCTACTTCTAATGCTGTTATTAAATTTGAAACTATAGAGCATGATTTTGGTGATATTATGGAAGGTGAAAAAGTTTCATATTCTTTCAAATTTAATAATGTAGGAAAAGACGATTTAGTAATTACTTCGGTTTCTACAACCTGTGGATGTACAGTAACTGATTTTCCCAAAGATCCTGTTAAACCTGGAGAAGGTGGTACTATAGAGGTAACATTTAATTCTAGTGGTAAGTCAGGTAAACAAGTAAAAGTAATTACTGTCGCTACTAATGCTAATCCCAGTGAGTCACAGCTCACTATTAAAGCCAATGTAAAAAAACCATAAAAAAAATATATTATGAATTTATTAAACATCATCCTTTACGCTCAGCAAGCTGGCGCTCAGAATGCTCAAGGTAGCATGTGGTCTACTTTAATTATGATTGTCCTTTTGATTCTTATCTTTTGGCTATTCTTTATCCGCCCTCAATCTAAAAAGAATAAAGAAATGCAAAAGTTTAGAGAAAATCTGAAAAAAGGTGATCATATCGTAACTATCGGTGGCATTCATGGCAAAATAACTGATATTGATGGTAATACTGTAATTATTGAGACAGAAGGCCAAGGTAAACTACGTATTGAGAAATCTGCAATCCAACAATACTCTAGCACTAATAAAGAATCTTAATCGTTGTTGTAAAACTTATATCTTTAGTGAACCCAACAAATAATTAGATTTATTTCTTTTATGTTGGGTTCATTAATAATTTTTTAATTATGTTTTTTATAAGTTTTTTAAATTTAGGTTTTTAATGTATTTTAAAATATGAAAATAGATTTTAATAGTGCTCTTTTCGCTATAATAGCAACTATTGTAATCTGGTTTTTTTTTAGATTATCTATTCCACAAAATATTAACCTACCAGTAAATATTTCTATTGACATAAATAGTAATTTAAGCATCGATACTAGTACTACTGGCACTTTTAGAGGCGAAGGTTATTTATTTTTACTAAATTATAAAATTTTTAAAGATACCTTTCATATTGTAATTAATGACTATATTAAAAATGAAAAAGATGACACTGTTACTTATATAATTTCTAAAAACAATATTATTTCTAAAATTAATACAAACTATTTGAATAATGTAAACATTAATTTGGTAGATTTGAAAATTGATAGTTTAATATTTGACAGATTAAATATGATAGAAAAGGATTTGCCTATCCAACCTAATTATAAAATAAATTTGAGTGGTAATTATAATGTAGACAATGTAAAAGTTTTTCCTTCTAAAGTGAAAGTTTTATTGAAAAAAACTGAAGCTGATACAATTAATTTTCTAAATACTGAGCTATTTTATATTGATAATCTAAACAAGAAATCTGATACTGTAACATTATTAAATATACCAGAACAAGTTAAATTTAAAAAACCTATTAATAAAGTAATCGTTAACTATGATATTGTAAAATACTATGACACGACCTTTACATTCCCTTATGATCATAGTAATTATACATTTAATATTTCTACTAAAGAACCAATTTCAAAAAATCAATTTCGCATCATTATCCGCAACGATTCTATACTACTAGAACCAAATTCTGCAATTAAAAATAAAATTATAAAAATTCAACCCCTCTCCTATCCTATCAAGTAATTTACTAATTATGAATAAATTTATTATTGGGATTACTGGAAATATCGGAAGTGGTAAAAGTACTTTTGCTAAGTGGTTTAATGATTTAGACTGTTGCATAATAGATTTAGATTATACTGCTAAAACATTATATTTCGATGATGCTTTTAGACAAAATGTAATAGATATTTTAGGTATAGATCCTCTAGATGGTAATAAATTAAAAACTAAAGAAATTTCTGATATTATCTACTCTCATGAAGATAAATTTAATAAATTAACACAATTATTTTCTCAATTTCTTCCATCTATAATCAGTAAAATTATAAACGATTGCAATAAAAATTATATTATTATTGATGCTGCTTTATTATTTGAATATGATTTAGACAAAATGTGTGATATTACTATATGTATCTTTGCCCCACTGGATATGCGATATGAGAGAATAAAAACATATCGAAATAGTAATTTTGATTACAACAGATTTATTCAAATAGATAGTCATCAACTACCAAATGATATTAAATGCCAAAAAGCTGATTTTTGTGTAAAAAATATTTCTGATTTAGAACATTTAAGAAATGAATTCCTTAAGATTTCCAAAAAAATTATAAAATAATGTTAATAATTTAAATAATTTTTTTTCTAATGGATTATTATAAAATATTGAAAATAAATAGATTAGTAAAGAATGAAAGATTAAAGATCTTTGGTTTTAGTATTCTATATTTACTACGTCGCAGACATCTAAATATTTTTTTAGATCCAGTATTAAATTGTAATTTTAGGTGCGTGATGTGTCACTTCAGTGATCCAGATTTTAAGCCAGATAAAAATAAATTAAATATAGAAGATATAGATTTCATAGCAAAGAATTTTTTTAATTATGCCCTCAGAGTTCAGATAGGATGTGCAGCAGAGCCCACTTTATTTTCACATAATGAAAAGATTATTTATGAAGCTAAAAAACATCATGTGCCATACGTATCACTCACTACCAATGCTTCTGTGTTGAATTATGAAAAAATAAAACAATATTTTACTGCAGGACTTGATGAAATAATAATTTCAATGCATGGTTGCTCAAAAGAAATTTATGAAACTATGATGCCAGGAGCTAAAATTGAGCACTTACATCAAGTTCTTAGCGATATTTCAGAATTAAAAAAAATATATTCAACAGTTAAATTAAGATTAAATTTTACTATCAACCCAGATAACATAGATGATCTTAAAAATATAAAATCGTATTTAGATAATTATAGCATCGATATATTGCAAATTCGCCCAATACGTAAATTAGGTAATACAGCTTATACAGATTTTAATATCAAAAAAATTCAACCAAAATATACTCAACTTATTGAATGGATAGAACAAGAATGCTTAAATAAAGGTATCGTTACATTAATTACTAAAGAACTACCAGACGAAAAATTATATAGAAATAAAATAGACATTGCTAATTATACATATTTTTATTTATCACCTACGCAAATCATGGAACTTCCTAAGAATAAATTTTCTTATTATAAGTATTCAAGAAAAAATGGAATCTTTAAAAGAATTTTACAAGATATTTTTACAAAAAAAGATGATATATATCAGGCAGATGTGCGTTTTGGCAACTATGATGTTAAAATTTAAATTTTTTATGAATTTTATTTCAAAAATTCATAATTTTTTTTTAATTTTGTATATTAAATAAAAAAGATTATGCGAAAATTATTTATATTTCTGTTTTTAATAATATCAGTACAAGTGTTTAGTGCACCCATTAATAAAAATATTGCTTATAAAATAGCTGAATATTATTTACAATTAATAGATAAAAGCACAGAAAAAATTGTAGTTACAGAAGCTAATTTACCAAAATGGTTGGCAATTACAGATGAATTATATGTTTTTGAAAGTAATAATGCCTATGTAATAATATCTGGTGATGATGCTGCTATACCTATATTAGCATATTCAGATGAAGGTACATTTTCTAATAAAGATAGCTTATGCACAGGTGTAGCTATTTTTTTGACACAATATAAAACTCAGATCACAAATATTAGACAAAATAATTTATCTGCTACTAATGAAATACAAGCACAATGGGATGCTTTGATTAATAAAAACTACAAATCTAGAACTCAAGTTGGACCCTTATTATATGCTAACTGGAATCAGGATTGTGATTATAATGCACTTTGTCCCGAAGATCCAGATGGACCATGTGGGCACGTTTATGCTGGATGTGTGGCTACAGCAATGGCTATGAATATGTTTTATTATAGATATCCCACAAATCCTACTGGTAACGCCTTCTATTATGCACCAGGATATGGTGCATTAACAGTTAACTTTAATCAACAAACTTATGATTATAATAAAATGCCCACTGCTATAAAAGATTCTAGCTATGAGATTGCAAAATTGATATATCATTGTGGAGTAGCTGTTAATATGGGATATAGTTCTGATGGCTCTGGAGCTCAAGTATATGATGCTGCAGATAGAATGAAAAATAATTTTGGGTATAACCCAAATTTAAGTTTTAAATCTCGTGAGGATTATTCAGACTATCAATGGACTACAATGCTTAGAGGACAGATAGATCAGAAAATAATTTTACAATATGCTGCTTTTGACGAAAATAGTGGACATGCATTTATATGTGATGGATATTCAGATAATGATTATTTTCATTTTAATTGGGGATGGAGTGGGTACTATAATGGATTTTTTTACATTAATAACTTAAATCCTGGATACAATTTTAATTATTATCATCAAGCTATTTTTGACTGTTATCCTACAACCACAAACTTTTCATGCTCAAATAATGTATTAACAAGCCATGAAGGTTCTATAACGTCTAGTGCACCAAATCTATCTGATTATAAAAATAATATGAATTGCACATGGCTCATAAATATCCCTGATACTTTATCAAGAATCACTTTATCTTTTAGATATTTCACTACTTTAGCTGGTGATACATTATATATCTACAATGGAAATGATGATAATGGGCAAATATTATATAAATTTTCTGGTAATAATGTACCAGCAACAGTAGACATTTATCATAATCCAATTTTTATAAAATTTGTCTCTAATAATGCTGACACTGAAAAAGGTTTTTTGATAGATTACTATGGCATACCA
>JAGPGB010000018.1 GCA_018056215.1 Bacteroidales bacterium
TCTTAGAAATTATGTAAAGCTAGATAGTGATCAGGCTAATCCTAACATATTATTAAAGCCCAAAAGTCAATATACACAAGAGGATGCAAAAAACGAAATTAGAATATTATTAAGACAATATCGCAAAACACCTCCTAAAAAAGAAGATGATTTTTCTATAAATACTTCTACTATGCTAACTATAGGTGTACAAGGATTATTTAGAAGTTTATCAATAGGAGGATGGATAATAGGTGGTTTTGCTCTTTTAGTTGGTGGCTTCGGTATAGCAAATATTATGTTTGTATCTGTAAAAGAAAGAACTCAACAAATTGGTATACAAAAAGCATTAGGAGCTAAAAGGAGATTCATCCTTTTACAATTTATTATAGAATCAGTGTTTCTAAGTATTATGGGCGGAATTATTGGATTAATATTAGTTTTAATTCTATCATTACTTCTACAATTTTTAATAAAATTTTCTTTTCCACTTACATTTGCTAATATAGTAATGGGAATATTGATAGCAACGATTGTTGGCTTTTTAGCAGGTATAATCCCTGCTCTACAAGCCTCTAAATTAGATCCTGTAGAGGCTATGAGAAGAAATGCATGATATTATGAAAAATTATTATTCAAAGTTTTAGTACTTTTAATTCTTTAGATTAATTTAAATCTTTTTCTCTTCGTTGTGTTGTCCTTCTGAATTATTATTATTTGCTTTTACTCTTTGCCAAATTTTATCAACAATTTTTTTTGTATACTGAGGAAATTGAGATTTCATAATCCAATCATAATATTGTGGTTCAATAGTAAAAATTTCCTCTACAGCCTTACCTTTATATTTGCCAAAATTAAATATTTCTTTACCATCTTCATTAATTAAAATATGACCAGCCAAATCAGCAGTTTTATGATATTTAGATATTTCACTTAATGATTTAATGTTTTTATTAAATATTATATCATTTTCATGATTATCAGCATGGTTCTCATTTTCTAAGTATTTGTCTAGCATAGCTAATAATATTTCATAGGTAGCAATAGCATCTGCTTTAGCTGTATGTGCATTTTCCATTTCTCTATTACAATAAAATCTATAAGCTGCAGCTAAATTACGCGGCTCCAAACGATGGAATAACACCATTACATCAACAGAATTGCGACTCGAGAAATCTATATCTATTCCAGCATTTAGCAACTCTTCTGCTAAAAGTGGAATATCAAATTTATTAGAATTAAAACCAGCAAAATCAGAATCATCAATAAAATTAGCAATTTCTTGTGCTTTTTCTCTGAAAGTAGGCTTGTCTTTTACCATTTCATTAGTTATACCTGTGATGTTAATCACCTCTTCTGGAATAGCTATTTGTGGATTAAAAAGTTGCTCATAAGTTTCAGTAGTGCCATCAGGCTTGACTTTTAGCATAAAAATTTCAATAATTTTATCTCGTACTAAATCTAATCCCGTAGTTTCTAAATCGAAGAAAATTATTGGACGTTCAAGGGAAAGTTTCATAATATTTTTTAAGCAAAGATAATAGAAAAAGTTAAGAACTTATTTTTAAACATCAGCAAAAGTTTTAAGTTTTTCCATTTCTGAAAATAATTTTGCCCATATTTGTTCAAAAGACTCATTATTTATATTCTTTTTAACTATAGCAAAATAATATTTGATTTTAGGCTCAGTGCCAGAAGGACGTATAGTAATTTTAGTATCATCCTCCAAAATAAATTGTAAAACATTACTCTTTGGCAGATCAATATTATCAATGGAGTTGTTTTTAATATTTTTAGCTTTTGAGATTTGATAATCTAAAATTTTAACAACGGGTATGTTGTTTATCATTTCAGGAGGATTATTCCTATAATTATCCATCAATTTTTTCATATTTTCCATACCTTCTATGCCAGTCATAGAAATAGATTTTTGATCTTCTAAAAAATATCCATATTTTTCATATAACATTTCTAGAATATCCATAAGAGTTTTTCCATTCATAGCTGCATATTCCTGCAATTCAGCAATCTGACAAGAAGTCATAATAGCATCTTTATCTCTCACCCAATCAGCAGAGAGAAATCCATAGCTTTCTTCGCCACCACAAATAAATTTTTCTTTACCTTCTTTTAATCTTATTAGTTCAGCAATATATTTAAAACCTGTTAAAACATCATAAGTTTTCACATTATATTCATCAGCAATTTTACGCATTAGTTCAGTAGTAACAATAGTTTTAACAATAAATGCATTTGATGGCAAAGAATTTAGTTGTTTAAGCATTTCTAAATTATAATAAGTTAACAAAGAAGCTATCTGATTGCCATTTAATAATTTGTATTCATTATTGGACATCTTAATCCCTGTACCTACTCTATCTGCATCAGGATCAGTAGCTAAAATTAAATCTGCATCAATCTGTTTAGCTTTATTAATAGCTAATTCCATAGCAGCTTTCTCCTCTGGATTAGGAGATTTAGTAGTTGGGAAATTGCCATCTAGAATTGACTGCTCTTCTACAAGAAATAGATTATCAAATCCCCATGAATGCAAGGCTTTAGGAACTAAAGTAACTCCTGTCCCGTGTAGTGGAGTATAAACAATTTTTTGAGATTTAGGAACAATTTCTGATAAAAATTGTAAATTATTTAATTGATTCAAATAAGCACTATCTATTTCATCATTTATAATGTGAATCAAAGATTTATTAATATTTTTTTTAACATTACTATACTCACCAACTTTTTTAACTTCATCTATTACACCTTTATCATGAGGCGGCACTAGCTGACCTCCATCACTCCAATAAACTTTGTAGCCATTATATTGTTTAGGATTATGAGAAGCTGTAATAACAATACCAGCAGTAGCTTGTAAATATCTAACAGCAAAAGATAATAGTGGAGTAGGTCTAAGCTCAGAAAATAGAAAAACTTCTATTTCATTTGCACTCAATACCTCTGCAGAAATATTTGCAAATTCTTTGCTCATATTTCTAGAATCATAAGCAATGACTACCTTAAACGGTTTATTTGCATTTTGTAAAATATAATTTGCTAATCCTTGTGTAGCAATAGAAACAGTATATTTATTCATCCTATTAGAACCAATTCCTATGATACCTCTAAGTCCACCTGTTCCAAATTCTAAATCTTGATAAAAAGCTTCGATTAACTCTTGCGGATTAGTTTCTAAATTGTTTAATATCCATTGTTTATCATTTTCATCGATTGGCTGCCTAAGCCAATTATTAATTTTTTCTATGATTTCAGGTTCAATATTTTTTGCACTCATATAATTATTTATTTAAATTATTTATCATATCTATTAATGAATCACACCAATGTGGTATATTGATATTAAGAGTAGATTTAATTTTATTTTTACTCATCACACTATATTTGGGTCTATCAGCTAATTGATTGATTTGATGTGTTTCTATTGGAATAATATTTTTATCAATTTTACAAATTTTCAAAATGGCATGAGCAAAATCATACCACGAAGCTACACCTTCATTAGAAAAATGGAAGATTTCAATATCGTCAAAATCAAAATTTTTAATCATTAAATTTATGCAATTGGCCAAATCTCTAGCATATGTAGGTGAACCAATTTGATCATATACAACTTGTAAATTTTGATTATCTATAGAAGCTTTATTAATGATAGTTTTAACAAAATTATTACCATGAGTACTATATAACCAAGAGGTTCTAATAATAGCTCCATGAGGAGCTATAGATATCATTTCTTTTTCACCTAATAACTTGGAATATCCATAATATCCTAATGGATTAGTTTCATCAGTTTCTACATATGGAAAAGACTTTTTACCATCAAATACATAATCAGTAGAAATATGAATAATTTTAGCGTTATAATTTTTTGCACAAATGGCTAAATTTTTAACTGCAGCCACATTTACATTTTCTGCTATATCTTTTTCAATTTCAGCTTTATCTACAGCTGTATATGCTGCGGCATTTATAATAAAATCGATTTTTAAATTTTTAAAAAAATCATTGACAGAATTACTATCAGTGATGTCTAATGTATCTGCATCTGTGAAATATAATTCGTAACTACTATCTAGTGATAAGATTTTTTTTAGTTCATACCCTAATTGGCCATTAGCACCCGTTACTAAAATTTTATAATTCATAATACTACAATTTATAGTTTATTTAAAAGAAACAATAAACAAAGATAAAAAAAATTAATTTAAGAAAATATGAAAGAATAAGAAAAAAATTTCAAGAAATAAGACGATAAATGAGGAGATGGGAAATGGGAAGGTATTTAATAATTTTTTATACTTTTTAAAGGTAAAAGAAAATAATGTTTAAATGTTCCAGAATAAATATGTTAATGACATCAAATCACTGTACCGCTCCCACGCCCTCCTATCCGACGCCGCCAAGTTCAGTATCCTCCCTGTATCTTCTATAACCATCTCTGCTAAATACTTCCCCTTTACTACAAACCACATTATATAGTTTGTTAAATATTTCGTAGCAACTCCACGAAACTTATAATATATCCAACTAACAAAATTGGATATTTTCTTATGAACAGTTGATACACTGTATATACCTTGCTTCATCTTGTTTTTGTTGGTTATTTCTTTGTGTTTGATGTGCTCCGCATTTACTGTCTTAAAAGCTTTTTTATTGCTACCGCATATCACTGAATTATCTGATATTCGGGATTTTAGAAAATCAGATACGTGGTCAGCTTGCAATCTTTCATCTTCTAATTTTTTAAATAATATATTACCACTTCTATCTGTGGCAGCTAATACTGCCACTTTTGTTGGCTTCTTTTTCTTTAACTTTTTTATCTCTTTCTTTTCTCTTTTCTTTTTACCTTTCTCGGAGTAATTCATTAGTAGCTCTTCTAGTTCTACTACTCCAAAGAAATTTACATTGTCTTCAAAAGATTGCAAAGCACATAATATTCTGTGTCGCCAAAAGAAACTTGTTTGCAAGCATATACCTACCTTTCTAGCACATTCTCTCAATGTCATTCCTGCAGACATACATTTGATGTATTCCAGCATTTTATCTCTGTGGTGAATGCCATACATAAAGGTGCCAGTGGTTACTCTGAATTGCCTGCCACAATTTTTACAAAGATAATTTTGTACACCATGCTGCAGACCATTTTTTATCACATGACTGCTGTTGCAATCTGGACAAAGTACACCAGTAGACATTGCTTTGAGCTCCTGATAATCGACTATGTCTTTGCCTTCATTGATCAATTTATTATACAAATTGTCGTAGTATTTACGTGTCTCTTCTTTAGTGAGAGCAAAGACATCAATTGATTCTTCAAATATTTTTTCCATAATAATTATATTTTTTGCAAATATAATTATTTTATATATTATATATCATATATATTATGTAACAATTAATTTTTATATTTAAGATAGAACCTGTTACAAACAGGTTCTATCCATCATCTTCCCAAACTTTTTTTACATGAAATTTTTAAAAAAAAAGTTCAAATCAATTTTACAGAAATAAATCTATTAATATTCTATCCATTATTAACCATCCCTCTTCGGTTAAATAAATTTTATCATCTGTTTTTATAATGAATTCTTTAGGTATCTTATTTGCCTGATCGATGAAATACTGGGCTATTTTTTTATTAAATCTACGAGTTAAATCAGCTAAGTCTACACCTTCTTTTAGTCGGAGTCTAGTCATTATATATTCATTAAAAATATTTTTCTCATTAAGTATTTCATATTGGAAATCAAGTTTATCATTTTTAACATTATTATAATTTCTTAAAGAAGAAGTATTCCACAATCTATATGGATGGATGTAGCTATGAGCTGATGGTCCTATACCGATATAATTTTTTTGTGTCCAATATGATGAATTATGTTTACTTTGAAATGGAGAAATTGCAAAATTTGAAACTTCATAATGTTGATAACCATTATTTTTAGCCCATAGGTACCATTGAGATATATTTTTGAGTGTAGTATTATCGTCTTGTAATATTTCAGGGTGCTTGTGTACTATGTTAGATAATCGAGTTTTTTCTTCTATTGTTAAAAGATAAGATGAAAAATGTGGTATTTTATAGTCTAATATTATTTGAAAATTATTTTTCAAATCTTCTATATTTTCTTCAGGTAATCCGATTATAAAATCTAAACTTATATTTTTGAAATCTGCATTTTTTAAAGTTTCTATGGCATTAATTATTTGTTTTTTAGTATGTTTACGTCCTAGAAATTGTAAATGTTTCTCATTAATATTTTGCACTCCTAAGCTCACTCTATTGATACCTATTTTTTGCCAACCTATTACTAATTCTTTAGTTATGTCTTCTGGATTAGCTTCTATAGTTATTTCTGCATTATCATCTATTTGATGATTTCTATTAATCTCATTAAATATTTTTGCTATATCAGTGATTGATAGCATAGATGGGGTGCCACCTCCTAAGTATATAGTTTTTAGATTTTTAGATAATAAAAAATCTTTAAATTTTATTTCATTTATCGATGCTGATACGAATTGATTTTTAGTATCATCATTTAAATACAATGTTGAGTAGAATGAGCAATATGGGCATCTGTATCTACAAAAAGGGACATGTATATACAAATGTTCTGCTAGAGAATAGTTATGATCGGATAATATTGAGTTTATAGTATATGATGTTTCATTATTCACTTAATGATTCTTTTAATAATTATTAAAAGTTTTTAGGTAGTTTTATATTATTTTTTGTGAGAAAGAGTAATTTAATTTCCCATTTTTTTCATTTCATTAATTACTTCTATTGGGTTATAAGCTTTAAAAATAGAAGTACCAGCTACTATTATGTCTACTCCAGCATTTATCACTTCTTTAGCATTTTCTAGATTTATTCCACCATCTATTTCTATTTGGCAAGTTAATTTTTCTTTTTCTATAAAATCACTCAGTTTTTTAACTTTTTTAATTGTAAAAGGTAAAAATTCTTGTCCGCCAAATCCAGGATTTACAGACATTAGCAAAATAAAATCTATATAAGGTAAATTGTCATAGACTAATTCTAGTGGTGTAAAGGGGTTTAATACTAATCCAGCTTTCACGTTATTTTTTTGTAATTGTTGTATTAATGAATGATGGTGTATATTTTGTTCTACATGTACACTTATCATTGCTACGCCAATTTTAAATAATCTATCGAAATATTGTTCTGGTTTCTCCACCATCAGATGAACGTCTAATGGTTTTTTGCTAATAGTAGCCACTTGTTCTATCAGTGGGAAACCTATTGAGATATTTGGTACGAAATGGCCATCCATTACATCTATATGCAGATAATCAGCTTCACTGATGTTTATTAGTTCAATTTCTTTTCGTAAATCTAAAAAATTTGCTGATAATAAAGATGGAGCTACTTTTACTTGTTTTTTAATCATAGTTTATCTATTGTAATTATTCAAAATTAATCATAAATTCTCACAATATAAAAAATTTCTGGAATTGGTTTTAATTAGAAATTATAAGTGACCCCAGCTATGAAATTAATTTTATAACTTGGTAGATGCCAGTAGTAGTATTGTGGTTTACTTAATAGATTGTAAACATTTAGATAGAAAGATAGTGATTTATTAAATAAATATTCTACGTGAGCATTCCAATCTACAAAAGGAGAGAGTTCAATAGTTGCAGTAGTAAAGTCCGGGTTTATCTGACATGCATATCTTTTACCAAAAAAGGATATATCTGTGCCTACGAGAAATTTTTTAGCAAATAGATATTTAATATCAAACGTAGAAATAATATTCGGCTCATGCCATGGTTTATCTTCTGATGTAGTTTCTAAATAATTGTATTTCATTCTAAAATTAATATTTAATTTATCATCATAATATTTGACATTAGCAAAAGGTACAAGTGCTGTAGTAGTATCATAAATCACATTAAATCGAGTATATGGTCTAAAGACAACATCATTTACATAATATGCATACTCATTTGTTTTGCCATAGATAGCACCAATTTCGAAATGTAAATGATCAAATAAAGTACTTACTAGTGATCCAGAGAAATATTGACGCCAAATTACTGGATTTGGCTTAATATATTGATGTATAAAGGGATTAACATGATATAACGAATCTAATGAATATACATCTGTGAAGCTGCCATATTTTGCATGTAATTCGAAAATTTCAGGTACAAAAATTAATTTGCCTGCTATATATGGAAAAACCCGAACTTTACCTATTGTGTCTGCTATTACATTAATAGTAGCTCCTAATTTCAGTGACCATATTTTATCTTGCAATTGATATGAAAATAATGTGTTTAAAACGCCAAAATTATATTTTTCTAATGTATTATCTTCGAAATAATGATTATATTTTAGGAAAAATCCAGGTGTTTGTATAATATTTTTAAAAGGTAACCATTTGACATTTTGGTATATATTTGCTGATGCACCTATTCTGTATTCACTATTTTTTAGATATGTAGGTATAAATGTACCAGTAATATTATATTCTTGTTTTAAATCATTTGTGTTTGTAGTATTAGTAACAGCATTAAAATCGAAATTCATTAAGTTATATCTCTGCAGATAATCTTTTTTAGTCAAAGTATCATCTGGATATTCAGATTGTCTAAAGCCATAATAGTGAATAATTTTTGCTTGGTATCCAGCTGATAGTGTGAGAGTGAATTTATTTTTTATCCATTCTACATATCCATTAATATTATGCTCCCAATGATTAGGTTTACCATAATCAGAAATTTTACCATAAAATCCATTACCATCATAAGCGACACCGTAATTAGTTTTTGTTTTGATAGAATTAGCCATGGACAAGTGCCATTCAGCCATTTTATTACCTAAACCAAATTTTGCATAATTAGAATTAATATGATCTATGGGCTCTTTACCTAATTTAATTGGTTGCAGAATAGATGGTGTATAAGTAATAAATATAGGGTGAGGGAAAATAGAATATTGTAATTGACGCTTGTCGATTTTTTCTTCTTCTAAAGTAGGCTGTAGAACTGGCTTAGCCAAATCTGGTAACTCTGGTTTATATTCACCTACGACTATAACTCTCTCATCATATTTCTTAGTAGTATCAGGCTTTTGTGCATAATTAATTATAGGTACTATAAAAAATAATATTATTAAAAAACTATATCTTTTCATATTAAAAAATATCAAATTTTAGACAAAATTAAAAAAATATTTTATTTGTAGAAACAATAAAAAACATAATAAATTATCAAAATGCTTTTATCTTTTATTTGATGAAAGCATAATAATCTACAATAGTATCGATTATAAACTTCATAAATAAAACTGTTCCTCTCTCTTATAGTATCTCACTATCTTACACACATACTCTCATTACTTTGAGTTCCCTTCACTTTACCATCTCTACTACTCTACCAGGCAAGCATTTATAAAATATTATAACAAATCCTCAGTCCAATTACATTGTATATTTCTATCACCATATGCATCATCTATACGAGCTACTGGTGGCCAATATTTATCTTTTACAGTTACAGCTGCTTTTTCTCTAGTATATGGCAAATCCCAATTAGCATTTATGACTTTTTGTAGAGTATGTGGGGCATTTCTCAAAGTACTTTTTTCAATATTAATTTTCCCATTTATTACCTCGTCTATCTCATCTTTAATAGCAATCATAGCATCTACAAATCTATTTAATTCAGATAAAGGTTCACTCTCAGTAGGTTCTACCATCAGAGTACCATGAACAGGGAATGCCACTGTAGGTGCATGAAAACCATAATCCATAAGTCTTTTAGCGATATCTAATTCTGTCACTCCATTAGCACGGAAAGGATTGCAATCGATTATAAATTCATGAGCAGAAAAACCTTTTGATCCCACATATAATATTTTATAGAAAGGTTCTAATTTTTTTCTTAAATAATTAGAATTAAGAATAGCTATTTGTGTAGCAGCTTTCAGTCCATCATCGCCTAACATTTTGATATATAGATAAGAAATAGGCAAAATGAATGCACTACCAAAAGGAGCTGCAGCCACAGTATTTACTGAATGAGTAATAATACCATCTGGATGAAATGGATGAGAAGGTAAATATGGAGTGAGATGTTTAGCTACACAAATAGGCCCCATCCCAGGTCCTCCACCTCCATGAGGTATGGCAAATGTTTTGTGCAAATTGAGATGACAAACATCAGCTCCCATGAGACCAGGCGAAGTGAAACCTACCTGAGCATTCATATTAGCTCCATCCATGTACACTTGACCACCATACTGATGTATAGTATTTATAATTTCTAAAATTTTATCTTCAAAAACGCCGTGAGTACTAGGATATGTGATCATCAGAGCAGCTAATTTATCTGCATTTTCTTTTGCTTTAGCTTTTAGATCATCGAGATCTACATTCCCTTTATCATCAGTTTTTACAACAACGACTTTCATACCTGCTGTTACTGCACTTGCAGGATTAGTACCATGAGCTGATGCTGGTATCAAGCATACATTTCTATAACCTTGTCCTTTAGCTTCGTAATAAGCTCTAATAGTTATTAAACCTGTATATTCACCAGATGCACCACTATTAGGTTGAAAAGTTATACTATCCATGCCAGTAATCTTAACTAATAATTGTCCTAGCTCATCAATCAATTCTAGATACCCTTGCACTTGATCCTTCGGAGCAAAAGGATGTACATTAGCAAAACCAGGCCACGACATATGAAATAGTTCAGTAGAAGCGTTTAGTTTCATAGTGCAGCTACCTAATGGTATCATTGTTCTATCCAAAGCCAAGTCTCTATCAGCTAATTTAGTAAGATATCTCATCATCGCCGTCTCACTGTGATAAATGCTAAATATTTTCTGTTGCATATAGTTACTCACACGTCTAAACTTATCTTCAAATGTAGTAATTTGAGTATTTTTCATATCACCACATTTAAATGTAGTAGCTTCTTTACCAGTGAGTTTAGCAAAAATAGTGAGCAATAGATTTACATCATTCATAGTAGTTGGTTCGCCAAGGCTGATACCAATTTCTTTCTCATTTATATATCTTACATTTACATTATTGTCAAGTAATTTCATTTTTAGAGCAGCCATATCTACGTAAGCTGGTATCTCTATTCTAATAGTATCAAAGAAGTTTTTATTTTTTTGAAGGTAGCCATATTTTTGAATTTCTTCAGCTAATAAACCTGTCAATTTATTTATATGAGTAGCTATTTGCTTAATACCATCTGCTCCGTGATATATACCATAAGCTCCAGCCATTATAGCTAATAGAGCCTGAGCAGTACATATGTTGGAAGTAGCTCTTTCTCGTTTAATATGTTGCTCGCGAGTTTGCAGAGTCATTCGCAATGCCTTATTACCATTAGTATCTATAGAAATGCCAATGATCCTTCCCGGCATTTGGCGAATATAATCCATTTTAGTAGCCATATAGCCAGCATGAGGTCCACCAAAGCCCATTGGTATGCCCATTCTCTGTGTACTACCTACAACTATATCAGCTCCCCATTCTCCTGGAGGTGTTAATAGTGCCAATGACATTATATCAGCAGCTACCACGACTTTAGCATCAATATTTTTAGCTTTATTTACCACATCAGC
Source organism: Bacteroidales bacterium (assembly GCA_018056215.1). Lineage (GTDB taxonomy): Bacteria > Bacteroidota > Bacteroidia > Bacteroidales > DTU049 > DTU049. The sequence continues at coordinate 11,624 of JAGPGB010000018.1, forward strand.
ATAATCCTTTATTTCTCCATATTGATCTGGATATTGTACTAATATCCCAAAAACATCATCAGTAAAATCATAATTAAAAACATCAGTAACTACTACATCGTAATCTAAATATTTAGCTCTAGTGAGTACTACAGCAAGTGTTTGAGGAAATACACGTTCATCTACTACAAACACACGAGCATCATTTTTGATTTTATCACGGCTACGTAAGTTAAATGCCATAGTCATAGCTTCTGCAGCAGCAGTAGCCTCGTCTAGCATAGATGCATTAGCTATCTCCATACCTGTGAGTTCTGTAACCATAGTTTGAAAAACTAATAATAGTTCTAACCTACCTTGACTAATCTCTGCTTGATATGGAGTATATGATGTGTAAAATCTCGGATTTTCTAATATATGTCTCTGTATCACACCGGGAAGAGCTGTCTCATAGTAGCCTAATCCAATATAATTTTTGAATATTTTGTTTTTAAAAGCTAACTTCTTCATTAATTCTATGGCTTGAGCCTCATTGAGTCCTTTTCCTATTCCTAAATTTAAATCTTTTTTTAGAATATCAGCAGGAATAGTTTTTTCTATTATCTCATCTAATGAAGATACACCTATGTCCTCTAGCATTTTATTTATTTCAGTAGCATTGGGACCGTTATGTCTGTATGCAAAATTATTCTTGTGCATATATTAATTTTTTGAAATTTTATATGTGCAAAAATAAGAAAAAAACTAAGAATAATAATAACAAATGATAAAAATACATTTTTTGCAAAATATTAATTTGCATTTAAAAATATTGACTTTATAAGGCAGCATTTTTCAGTAGGCATGCATCTCCATAGCTAAAAAATCTGAAATCATTATTTATTGCATAATCATAAATTACTCTCCATGGCACTACTGAAAATGCATCTACAAGCATGAGTAATGTACTTTGTGGCTGATGAAAATTTGTAATTAGATAATCTGCAGATATTACCTTAGCTGGTGGCACAATAAATAATCGAGTATGTCCTTCTAATTTATTCAAATTATGATTTTCTAAAAATA
>JAGPGB010000019.1 GCA_018056215.1 Bacteroidales bacterium
TATAATATTTTATTCAATAAATTATATTAACTTTACATTTAAAAAATTTTTTTATGTTACATATAGCTATTGCAGGCAATATAGGAAGTGGTAAAACTACTCTTACAGAGCTACTTTCTAAACATTTCAAGTTAGATGCTCTTTACGAAGATGTAGATACTAATCCCTATCTCGAAAATTTCTATAATGATATGAAACGATGGTCTTTTAATTTGCAGATTTATTTTCTTAATAGTAGATTTAGTCAAGTTGTTAATATACAAAAGCAACAATTAAATGTAATTCAAGATCGTACTATTTATGAGGATGCTCATATTTTTGCGCTTAATCTTTACGAAATGGGTTTGATGGATGAGATTGATTTCAAAACTTATAGAGATTTATTCGATTTAATGACTTCTTTTTTGAGACCTCCAGATTTATTAATTTATTTACAAGCTGATGTATCTACATTAGTAAAGCAAATACAAATAAGGGGTAGAGAATATGAAACTTCTATACGTATAGATTATCTACAAAGTCTAAATGAAAAATATGAAAAATGGATTAATAACTATAATCATGGTAAAAAGCTAATTATAAATGTTGATAACAAAGATTTTTTACATAATCCAGAAGATTTAGGTGTAGTTATTAATTTGATAAATGCTGAACTTTTTGGGTTATTTTAAAAATTATGAGAATTGATATATTGACATTATTTCCAGAAATGTTTATAAGTCCTTTTAATGAATCTATTATTAAAAGAGCAAAAAATAAAGGCTTGGTAGAGATTTATATTCATAATATAAGAGATTTTAGTAATGATAAACATAAACGTGTGGATGACTATCCCTATGGTGGCGAACCAGGAATGGTAATGATGATAGAACCTATTGCTAATGCCATTGAATGGCTCAAATCTCAAAGATCTTATGATGAAATAATTTTTCTGACTCCTGATGGGGAAACTTTTTCTCAATCTATTGCTAATAAAATAAGTTTGTTAAATAATGTTATTTTACTTTGTGGTCATTATAAAGGAGTAGACCAGAGAGTAAGGGATATTTATATTACTAAAGAAATTTCTATTGGAGATTATGTATTAAGTGGTGGAGAATTGCCTGCTATGGTTTTAGTTGATGCTGTTGTTAGGTTAATTCCTGGTGTTATAGGTGATGCACAATCTGCTCTTACAGATTCTTTTCAAGATGGCTTACTATCTCATCCTGTATATACTCGTCCTGAAAATTTCAAAGGTCATAAAATACCTGAAATACTGAAATCTGGGAATCATCAAGCCATTGAAAAATGGAATATTGAAAAAGCAATCGAAAAAACTCAAAAAAGAAAAAACAATAATAAATAAAAAAAAATTGTATGAGGGCTTGTAATATTGATAAAAATAAATCTCATTGTAATTGTACTTACGAACCTTGCTCACGCAAAGGTATTTGTTGTGATTGTTTACGTTATCATCTAGAAATGGATGAAGTGCCAGCATGTTTTTTCCCCGATGATATAGAGCAAACCTATGATAGGTCTATAGAAAGATTTATTGAATACTATCTACATCAGAAATGAATTTTAAATTAAAAATAAATTATAAAATTTTATTGTGAACAGTTTATATTGATTTATTCTTAGCTATCTTATATAATTATAATCGAATTTAAGCATAGCGGTGATTATTTCAATATTTTATTTTATTTCCCACAAATTTTTCACTATATTATTAATTTCTCGTCTAGCCTGGCTTTGTTCACTTATTACTCTATAAACTATAGATATGAAGGGGAATTTATTAATATCTTTACCTAAAATATTAGCTAAAGTCAAAGTGCCATAATAGCCTTCTACTGTTTGTTTCATCTCAATTTTTGAATATTCTAAAGAGTAGCCTTTGCCTAGCAAAATGCCAAAAGATCTATTACGCGAAAATTGGCTGTAGGCAGTTACCAATAAATCTCCTAAATATATTGGTTGCAAGATGTCTACATCTACATCACTTTTTAAATATTTTAGAAAATCTTTCATCTCCTTAGCAATATTAGTAACTAAAATACTTAAAAAATTATCACCTAATCCATAGCCTATGCACATACCTGTGAGAATAGCATAGATATTTTTAACTACTGCCGCATACTCTGCTAATTCAATATTTTCATCGTATTCTAAATGTAAAAAATATGAATCTAAAAATGGATAAATAGTTTCATACATTTCTGGATTTTTAGATACTAAACTCAGATGAGTATAATGTTCCATTACTATTTCCTCAGCATGAGATGGTCCTAAGATAGCCAAATAGTCTGTTAATGGTATACCTATGACTTGTTCAAAATATTTATGTAATGGTAGATTTTTTTCTGGTATTAAACCCTTGATAGCAACTACAATTTTTTTATTTTTAAAAAAACTTTTATCAATTTTAGATAATACACTATCTAAAAATGCAGCAGGAATCGAAATAAATAAAATATCACTTTCAGCAATACCACTTTCTAAAGTAGAGAATAAATTTATTTTATTTAAATCAAAATCTACATATGGTAAATATTTAAAATTATGATTGCGTATCTGCATAGATTCTAAAACTTCTGGATTTGTAATTATCCAATTAGTTTTATCTAAATTATCAGTTAATACTTTAGCAAGAGCTGTGGCCATGCTCCCATAACCAATTAATCCTACTTGTTTTTTCATGATGAAATATGATTACTGCTTTAATAAAAACTAAATATGATTGATTATTTTCATATTTAATTTTTATAAAGTAAAAAATAAAAAATTATATTCCTAAAACATTTATACCTTGTTGAAAAACAATATCTACAGGTATTTTAGTTTCATTTATTTTATTTAGATCTTTTTGTAAATCAGCACTTATTGTACCTTTTTCGTCAATCCATTTTTTAGCAGCATTGTAATCGCCATTAGCCTGAATTGTAATGATTTTTTCTGTCATTTTAGAGACTGCATTTTTCATTTTTTCAAAATCTATAATATATTTACCTTCATTATTTTTAGTAATTGCACTTTCATCTAATAAGAAGTTGAATTCTAGCATATTAGCTATCCCGTGAGCACTTGCAGCACCGAACCTTATAGAACGGAATATGCTAGCTACAAAAGAAGCATAATTTTCTTCTAATTTGCCATCAGTTATTTCGCCCATATCTCTTAACTTTTGAACTAAAAATAGACCAGTAATATCCGCTTTAGCTTCTTCTAATGGGCTATATAGCTCTTTTAGAGCTTCTCTCACAGTACCATTATTATTGATAGTGTTTTTAATACCTAGTCCGTGAGCTACTTCATGAAACATCACGTTTTGGAAAAATGTAGTAAAAGTTACATCTGAAACAATGCTTTTATCTAATAATAATTCTGAAATAGGAATAACAATTAGATCAAATTTTGCTTGCATAACATTCTTTAGTTGTAGCTTACGAGTACCTTTTTTTAGTTGTACTTCTTCGTCATTAGGTAAATTTATAGCTATAGTTTTACTGCCCGCATTGCAATCGCCAGCATAGTAAATAGCATCATATACATTAATATCACCTAGAGAGCCTGGCATTTCTTTTTTATATTCTTCTTTTACAGGTAATGATTTTTGTAATGTTGGTAGTAATTTTCCATATTTTTCTAATTGTTTGCTCCAATCTACATCTTTTATTAATACAAAAGATTCGAATGAAGTTTTGTAGCCAAATAGACCATCTTCATAGCTCTCAATAGGGCCAATGATAAATTCAATTTTTGATGTTTTACTGTCTAGCCAAGCCATATCTGATAGTTGATAATCTGAAGTAATCAATGCTTGAGCTCGTAGAGATAAATATTTAGAGAAATTTTTGTCTTTTATTAATGATGCTGCTTGATTTAATAAATTAGCAGCTTTTTGTAATTGTTCTTTAAAATATTCATGATAAAAAATTGCCTTTAATTTACCATTTTCATCACGTCTAATCATAGTATATTGAGAGGTTTTATTAGTATCTTGCCATTGTTCGAATTCTTCTTTTGTCATATCTTGCGGATAAAAATTAGCTCCAGCAGGTTTAGTGCCATAACCATTAATAAATGGTTTGTTATCGTTTAGTCTATCCCAAGGACCATAATTAATATAAGCATATTGTCTCAAAGTATCATTAGTGATAGTATCCATCAATTTTTTATCACCAAAAGCTTGTTGCCAGAATAATTCATCCATTATATTTGCAGCTTCTATCATTAATTTAAGTGCTTGTTTTTCTGAATCATTTAGCATAGATAAATCTGTTTTTAATTCGTAAGAAGAATATATAGCTAATGAATCTAAAGATAATTTTGCCTGCTGATTATCTGTTTTCTTTTTGCATGCGTTACTAAATAATAATATTGCAATCATAGGAATTAAAAAAATTTTTGATTTCATAATTATAATTTTTTAAAAAATTTCAGCAAAGATATATAATTTTAAAGATAAAATGAATAAAATAAAGTAAAATTTTATGCAAATTATTCTACTTTAATAAAAACATATGTGATAGTCCCTATCTGCTCTTCTGGGGCATTAGGGTCACTTGAAAATTTAGATTTCATAGCAGCTTCTTCACATTTTTTCCATAAAGCAGAGTTGCTAATAGTAGTGCCGAAATAACCAGCTTGTGCTTTGACAACATTGCCATCTTTATCAACCCATATTTTCACTACTACTTTACCTTGATCATCTTCTGAATAATCTGGTTTAGGAATATATTTAGCTCCACGTCCTGCAAGAGAATAACCCGGTCCTGAACCGCCGCCACTGCCAGGTCCTACACCGCTGCCTGTACCACTACCTATGCCACTTCCAGTACCACTACCAGAACCTGTTCCAGATCCAGTACCAGTTCCACCACCACTGCCACCTTGTCCAAATTGGAATTTTTGAATTCGCTGATCTAATGTGGGTTGGACTGGTTGTTCAGGTTCTACATTTTTGGGTTTATCTTTAGTAGCAGTTTCAGTATAATCTACTTCTTCATCAGGAATAGCTACATATTCTGTAGAAGATTGTTGAATGGTTTTATTAATGACTTGTTGGATTTCTATTGGTGCACCGCCGCCGCCACCACCGCCTAGATCTATTTCTATACCTTGCTCGGGAGGAGGAGGTACAGGAACTCTAAAACCTAAAATCATCAATAGAGCGACTATCAATATACCAACTAAAATTGTTATAGTTAAAGAAATAAGTTTATTCTTTCTTTCTTCCATAGCTTATTTCTTTGGTTGAGTAGCTAAAATAGCTTTATGAGAGGCATTTAAGCTTTCATTTATTTGATTTACTATATCTATAATATTTACAACAGCTTGCACAGGAACAGTAGCATCTGCATTAATGACAACAGACGCATCGGGTGGACTTTCTTTTAAACGTATTGTCATCTGCTCAGCTAATTTCAGCTCATCTACAGGAGTGCCGTCAATATAATATTGTAATTTCTCATCAATATAAATTTTTACTGGTTTAGCAGGAGCTAATACACGTGGAGATGTACTAGATGGCAATAAAAGTTTTATCGCATTAGGACTGATAAGTGTAGATGTTAACATAAAAAATATAAGAAGTAGAAATACTAAATCAGACATAGTAGTATTATTCATTTCTACTCCAACTCTATGTTTTGGTTTTAGATCCATAATTTTTTATTTTGGAGGTTGTTGTAGAAAATCTATAAATTCTGTAGCTCTAGCCTCGAGCATATATACTAATCTTTCGATTCTATCTACTATAATATTATATAAAAAAGTAACTATTATACCGACTATCAAACCAGCTACTGTTGTTATAAGTGCTTCATAAATTCCTTGGCTTAGTAGAGAAATATCAATATTATTGCCAGCATTTGCCATATTAAAAAAAGCTCTAACCATACCTGTTACTGTTCCTAGAAATCCCAAGCTAGGTGATATACTACCTATCGTTGCTAAAAAAGTAATTCCTTTTTCTAATTTTGCTATTTCTAATTTACCCTCATTTTCTATAGACTCACTAATATCATTTAATGGTCTACCTAGGCGACTAAGTCCTTTTTCTATCATTCGAGATAGAGGAGTATTAGTACTCTGGCATAATGCTAAAGCACTATCTTTTTTCCCTTCTAAAATATAATTTTTTAGATTGCTCATGAATGTTGGATTTTCTTTAGCTGCTTTTCTAATAGCTAAATAACGTTCAAAAAATATATATATTGCTATTAGTAAAAGAACTGCTAAAATTATCACTATTACACCACCAGCTTTGGCTAATTCCCAATATGGTAGTTTCTGATAACCTTGTACTGGGGCTACTTGTTGCGATAATTGTTGCAGTGTATCTGCTGCATTTTGAACTATTTGTAAGAATATCATAGTCGAAATTTTTTGTAAAATTAATTAGTTTTTTGATAATTTGAAAAAAATACATTATTTTTGTAATAAAAAAATAATTATTATGAAAATGAATTTTATCAAAAAGTATGCAATTACACGAATGCTTAGGTATGCTTCTCATCAGTCTGATGAGAATATTATTAGAATGATAGATATTGCTAATAAGTATTTCATCAAAAGTGAAAAAGTAAGATGGGAAGCTGAGAAAATTCGTAGAATATTTGTAGAACATCAGCCAGGTGCTCAATTAGCAAAAAATACTTTTAGTCGAATTTCTAAACAAAGTTTAGACTGTGTTATTCAAAATTTCTTTATTAATGCAGCAGTTATCGGCAGACAAAGGCAAGAACAACTTAGAAAAGAACTAAATATTTGGTTGCCATGGTTTTTTGTCATCAGTCCTACTGCTAGATGTAATCTGACTTGTGTAGGTTGTTATGCTGGTAATTATTCTAAACAAGAGGATTTATCTTTTGAATTAGTAGATCGTATCTTTAACGAAGCAAAAGATTTAGGTATTTACTTTGTTACAGTTTCTGGTGGTGAACCTTTTATGTGGCCTCATTTACTAGATATTATGGAGAAACATCATGATATGTTTTTCCAGATATATACTAATGGTACTTTAATAACTAAAGATGTTGCTAATAGATTAGGGAAGTTGGGTAATGCTGCTCCTGCCATATCTATTGAAGGATTCGAAAAAGAAACTGATGCACGTAGAGGCGAAGGCACCTTTAAACGTATTATGGAGGCGATGGACAATCTACGTAATGCTGGCGTACCTTTCGGTTTTTCGGCTACTCCCACTAAACTTAACATTGAAACTTTAATGTCTGATGAATTCATAGATTTAATGATAGAGAAAGGTTGTTCCATAGGTTGGTTTTTCCAATATGTACCTATTGGCAGAAAACCAGATGTGAGCTTGATGGCAACACCAGAACAACGTTTTAGACTTAGACGCAGATCTATTGAAATACGTAATACTAAACCAATTTTTATTGGTGATTTCTGGAATGATGGTCCATATGTGGGTGGATGCATCTGTGGTGCTAGACAAGCAGGCTACTTTCATATTAACTGTCATGGCGATGTAGAGCCTTGCGTATTTCTACAATTCTCAGTTGATAATATTAAAGATAAAAAATTAATTGACGTCATTCAATCTCCATTTTTCAAAGCTTTCCAAGAGGCTCAACCGTATAGAGAAAATAATAATTTACTCACACCTTGTGCTCTGATAGATAACCCACAAGTGCTACGCGATATAGTTACTAAATTTAATGCTAAACCTTCATATAATAGTAGTATGGATGTAATAACTAATCCAGAAATTATTTCTTTTTTGGATAATTATACTAAAGAATATAGAAAACTAGTAGACCCTATCTGGGAAAATGATTTGAAATTCAAATACAAAACATGGAAACAACGTTGGACAAATAACTAATTTGTAGCAGTAGAAATATTTTTACCCAAGGCTAACTGATAGCCTGCTGAAATAGCCAATAAAACTGAAGTCATAGGATGAGTAATAGGATTATTAGTAATGGCAGTAGCCATCAGTGATAAACCAAACAATAAATAAAATGGATTAATAGAAAATTTAATCTTTTTATTTTCTAATTTGATAACAGGAAATAAATACCAGTAGATATATAAAAAAAAGCCAATGATACCATATCTCCATAGATAAAGGATATATTCGTTTTCGGAAAATAATTTCATAGTGTAAAAAAAGTTTTTATACGGTCCATAACCTGCTATTGGTTTTTCGCTCCACATATTTAATAGTAATTTCCATGAATCTAATCTGCCCCTGACAGATTGATTTTCTGCTAAATATTCTTCACCTTCTACAGTTATATTTTTAAAAAAACCAGAAAAATATGATATAGATTCTTTACTTACCAAATCTAAAAATAACATTATCAAAATTGTCGAGGCAATAATGATAAACATATATTTTATAGGTTTATGATAAGATATGAAATATATTATTGTTATCACTAGAGAAATGGCCAAGGCAGTGCGAGATTGGCAAAGTATTATAGCTAAAATAGACAAAATTAAAAATAACCAGTGAGTCCACTTGAGATTTTTTAAATTTTGATGGAACATAGAAAATAAAAACCAACAATAATAAAATAAAAATATGATAGCATTAATATTAGGATTACCTCCAGTACCTAACATACGTTTAGCTCCAGGAGCACCTAAAGAATTTTTTCCAAAACTAGCCCATTGTATACCTGAAGGATCATACAATGGCTCTACTAAATCATGAAAATGAAAGATATTATAATATTGAAACAAATTCAAAACAAGTAATGCTACAAAAGTTATTTTAATAAACATGTCAAAACTATTTGCAAATTTTTTAAAATATGATAAAGCTATTATAACAATTACAGCAAATTTTAAAATTTTATAAAATTCATATAAATCATTAGTAGCTACATTATCGTGATTTATTAACATAGAGATAGCTATCCACAATGACAAAATAATGAAAAAGACAAAAGATCGTGGAATAATTCTATTTTTATCAAAAACTATCAATAAAATAGCAAAAGGAATTATAAAATCTACAAATCTACAGTAAAAAGTAAAACCCAAATTAATAGGTGGCAAGAAAATATCTGTTATAAAAATAAGATAAAATAATAGGGCATAAAATAGTGGAAAATCAATCTTGATATTAAGTTTATTCATAATAATTAAAAAAAACTGTGAAAATTAATAATTTTCACAGTTTTATTAGCATCAAATTAATCAAAGTTTGAAAAAAATTTTAAATTGGTACCTCGAGCGGGACTTGAACCCGCACGGCCATAAAGGCCACAGGATTTTAAGTCCGGCGCGTCTACCAATTCCGCCACCGAGGCCTAGAGCGGAAAACGGGACTCGAACCCGCGACCCCAACCTTGGCAAGGTTGTGCTCTACCAACTGAGCTATTTCCGCTTTTTTTATTTTTCTGTTTGCAAAATTAATGCTTTTTTTTAAATTGCAAAATTTTTTATTAAATTTTTTCTAATTTTACAGTAAAATGTCTCATAATAGGAGCTTCCTCTATAATGCGATAACCGTGCTTTATTTGATCTCGTCTATTAAAGACAGCTTTTACTACTTCACCTACATATCTCATATGATCATTAGAATATACTCTCCTCGGTATAGTCAATCTCACTAGTTCTAGTGCTGGATAACGATCTTCTTTAGTTATAGGATCTCTATCTGCTAAAAGAGTACCTATTTCTACTCCACGTACACCACCTTCTAAATAAAATTCTACTGCTAAGGTTTGAGCTATATATTCTTCTTTAGGTACATAAGGCAAAAATTTCTTAGCATCTACAAAAATAGCATGACCACCAGCAGGTTTTTGATAAGGTATACCAGCTTCTTCTAGAATATCACCTAATATTTTCACTTGTTTGATACGATAATCTAGATAAGTAAATTCTGTAGACTCATCCAATCCAATAGCAAGAGCATTCATATCTCTACCTGCCATTCCACCATAAGTTACAAAACCTTCATACATTATATTAAAAACACTAGTAGCTTCCCAGATTTTTTCATCTCTCATGGCAATAAAACCACCTATATTTACTAAACCATCTTTTTTAGCACTCATAGTCATGATGTCTGCATAGGAGAGCATTTCTTTTACAATTTCTTTTATAGTTTTATTTTCATAACCTTTTTCTCTAGTTTTAATAAAATAAGCATTTTCGGCAAATCTAGCACCATCTATGACCACTAATTTATTAAATTTATTTGCTACTTCGCGAACTTGTCTGAGGTTTTCCATACTTACAGGTTGTCCACCAGCAGTATTATTAGTAATAGTAACGATGATAAAAGGAATCTTTGATGCTTCATTAGTTTCTAATACTTTTACTAATTTATTAATATCAACATTGCCTTTAAAAGGATGTATAATATCAGTATCAAAAGCTTCATCTATGGTACAATCTATCGCTGTTGCGTGTCTATATTCTATATGTCCTTTTGTAGTATCGAAATGGCTATTACCAGGTATCACATCACCAGCTTTTATGAGAACAGAAAATAATACATTCTCTGCAGCCCTTCCTTGATGTGTAGGCATGAAATATGAAAATCCAAGAATTCTTTCAATAGCATTTTTTAAATTATAATATGAAGAAGCTCCTGCATAGCTCTCATCACCTAACATTAATGCTGCCCACTGTCTATCACTCATAGCTCCAGTGCCACTATCTGTTAATAAATCTATTATAGTATGCTCTGCAGGCAAACTAAATAAATTATAATGGGCTTCTTTAATCCATTGTTCTCGTTCATCTCTTGAACTCATCTTAATAGGCTCTACCATTTTGATTTTGTAGGGCTCAAAAAATACATCTTTCATAAATTTATTTTTTTGCAAAATTAATTTAAAATTTATACTATATATCAAAATATTTATCATAGTGTAAAATTATTTTTCAGAAATACAGTATTTTTGCAAAAATTTAATTTTATGTATTGGCGTATCTATATTGTGATTTCTTTGCTATTGTCTTTTGTATTGATTTGCTACTCATTTTTTTCTCATCCACCACAAATCAAGAAAAAAAATTGGTATTATATATGGTTGATACTTTTATCTATTATTGTAATTTCCATTTTAATTTTAATATTTACTAAAGTAAATTCGGGATTTTCTACAATAATAGGTACGATTTTTATATATATTTTAATATTTTCATTTTTTTATGCTATCATTCATCTTGTTGGCTGGTTTTTTAAAAAAGAGAATAGATTAAAAATACAGAAATATGCTTTTAACTTTGCATTTGTAATATTAATAATAGCAGTAATAGGTAATTTGTTTTATTCTAATAGAGTTGTTCTCAAAAATTATAATATTTATTATGAAAATTTACCAGAGAGTTTTGATGGATATACTATAGCACAAATATCAGATTTACATCTTGGCTCTTTCATAAATGATCATAAACTAAAAAGAGCTGCTGATAAGATAAATAAATTGCATCCAGATATAATAATTTTTACAGGTGATTTAGTAAACTCGAGTATGCAAGAAATAAAACCAGAGTATGTGAAGCAATTGAAAAATATGCATGCACCTATTAAGCTCGCTATACTTGGTAATCATGATTATCACGACTTTCATAAATTTAGCCATTACTGGGGAAATAAACCATTAGAACCTAAAATTGCACTTTCTGATTCTATAACTTTGATATTAGAGCAATGTGGGTTTACAGTATTGAGAGACAGCATTTATTATGTTAAAAAAAATTTTGACTCAATAGCTTTCATAGGACTAAATAATTATGGCAAACCTCCCTTCACTGTTTTTGGGAATATTTATAAAGTTTTAGATAAAGCTCCAAAAAATTTGTTTTCTATTATTTTAGTTCATGACCCATTTTATTGGTCTGAAGGCTTATTTGATGAATTTCCACTTACTCTATCTGGTCATACTCATGGTGGACAATTTGGATTTTTTATTAACGAACAATTAAGACTATCACTAGCTAGTATTAATGGTAAAACTGGAGGTTTATATCCTAATGGGAATAAGAATAATTTGATAATAAATACAGGTTTAGGACACGTGGGTGTTAACTTTCATCTTGGTTTCTCATCTCAAATAGCAGTCATCAAATTACATAAAAAATGATAACTCATATTAAAACAAATGAAAAAATAATATTTTTGACAATAGATGATGCTCCTACCTCTGAATCTACACCACAGACTTTAGAAATTTTAAAATATTATAATGTAAAAGCAACTTTTTTTTGCATTGGAAAAAACATAATAGAAAATCAAAATATTTTTGAAAAAATTTTAAAAGATAAACACTCTATAGCCAATCATTCTTTTTCTCATCAAAATGGATGGAGGACAAATACAAAAAGATATATTTCTGATGTTAATAAAGGGAAATCATTGACAAATAGTAATATTTTTCGTCCACCATATGGTAAAATTTCTCCACTACAATATTTATTTTTGTATAAAAAAAATAGAATAGTTCTATGGACAATGATGGTTTACGATTTTGATAAAAAAAGAAGTTTAGAAAAAGATAAAAAATTATTAGAAAAATATTTACAACCTGGCTCTATATTTATATTTCATGATAACCAAAAAGCAATTGATAAAAAAAATATATTGCTTCCTTATTTTATAGAATTAGCTCTTAAACTGAATTTTAGTTTCGAACCT
>JAGPGB010000227.1 GCA_018056215.1 Bacteroidales bacterium
TATGAAGCACCAGAAAATCCTAATACTGAAGTACTATTAAAACAAAACATTAAAGGAGAACAATGTGCTATTGGAGTTTATAATAAATTGTTAGAATTCATCGGCGTTAATGATCCTATTACTTTTCATCTAATTCGCGAAATTCTCGAAGATGAGGTAGAGCACGAGGATGATTTAGAAAATTTACTTGAAGATTTCGAATCTATGAAAAAATAATTTTTTCATATAAAAAAATTAATAAAAAAAGCCTCTGTCGAGGCTTTTTTTATTAATATATTTTAAAATTTTTATTATAAATCATCAAATAAGGATAATTGATTGACTTTCTTTTCAATGTTTTGAGTTTTATTGTTATAGACTTTTTGCTCGTGATTTTCTTTTTTATAAAAATAATGTAAAGAATGTTGATCATTATTTTGAATAAAATCATTAATAATAGTTCTAATAAATTTATTAGGAGTAGTACCACTTATTTTGCAAAATTCTTCAAATTTAATTGCAGCGCTACTAGGTATAGCAAACTTATATTTTTTATATTTAGCTTTTTTCCTTGACATGGTAAAATTATTTTATAATTTCATGTATATCTTGCATTATTTTAAATAAATAATTTTCTGCTTTTGCCTTACTACTACTTTCTATGTAAATGCGAATAATAGGTTCAGTATTAGATGGTCTCAAATGTATCCATGTATCGTCATTATTTGTTAGTTTAAGCCCATCAATATTAATAAAGTCAAATTGTGAATTACGTTTTTGAATTTCATTAAAAATATAATCTATGGGTAAATTAAAATCGTTAATTTCAATTTTAGATTTTATCATATGATAATAAGGATAATAAGATTTGATGACAGATACAGGCTTTTGTTTATTAGCTAAAAAACTTAAAAACAAAGCTATGCCTAGGATAGCATCTCTACCATAGTGTAATTCTGGTAAGATGACTCCTCCATTACCTTCACCACCTATTACTGCTCCCACTTCCTTCATCTTATTCACTACATTTATTTCACCTACTGCAGAATAATATAAAGGACAATTATATTTATCTGCTATGAATTTAACTGCTTGAGTTGTACTCAAATTAACAACTACAGGACCAGGGTTATTTTCTAAAATATAATCAGCCACAGCTACAATAGTATATTCTTCACCAAACATATCTCCATTATCACATACTATGGCTAATCTATCTACATCTGGATCTACTGCAAAACCTACATCTGCTTTATTAGTTTTAACAGTAAATGATAACTGAGATAAATTTTCAGGTAATGGTTCTGGTGAATGCTCGAAAATTCCATTTACTTCATCATTCAATATAATATAATTTTCTACTCCTAATGCATCAAATAATTTTTTAATAGCTATACTACCAGTACTATTAATAGTGTCAACGATAATTTTAAAATTAGATTGTCTAATTAAATCCCTTTTAACATAAGGTAAATCTAAAATTTTATTTATATGATAATCTATCAAATCTGGAGCCTCATAAATTTGTCCGAATTTTTCTTCTTTAACAAGAGAAAAAGATGATGTATCATTAACAAAATTTTCAATTTCTTTAAGTATATCTTCAGTAATAAATTCACCTTTTTCATTAAAAAATTTAAGAGCATTCCAATTTTGAGGATTATGACTTGCAGTTATCATTATACCTCCTTGAGCATTTAGATACTTAACTCCCATTTCCAAACTTGGAGTAGTACTATAATCTGCATCATACACGTCTATACCTGCACAAATCAAACTATTTATTACTAAATTTTTTATAGAATTTCCAGATATTCTACCATCTCTCCCTACAATGATTTTAGGGGAAGCATCTTTAAATTGGTTTTTAAGAACAGTAGCAAAGGCTAAAGAGTATTTTACTACATTAATAGGATCTAATCCATCACTATCTCCTATGGTACCTCTAATACCTGAAATAGATTTAATAAGTGACATAAATTATTATTTTGCTTTACCTTGATTTGCTACTTTATCTATAGCTGCTTTTAATTTTTCTTCATCTGCGAGAAAATATCTATTAATTGGTTTTAAATTATCATCTAATTGATAAACCAGAGGAATACCAGTAGGAATATTAAAATGCAATATTTCATCTTCACTCATTTGATCTAAATATTTCACAACTCCACGTAAACTATTACCATGTGCAGATATCAAGACTCTTTTATTATCAAGTAAATCATATTTTATTTGATTTTCCCATAAAGGAATAACTCTCTCTACAGTATCTTTCAGAGACTCACCCAACATATATTGTATATTATCCACATCAGCATATCGAGATTCTTTTCTCATGTCAGCTATTTCATCTTCAGAAAGTAGTGGTGGACGAACATCATAAGCACGTCTCCATAAAAGAACTTGTTCCTCTCCATATTGAGCTGCCATTTCAGATTTATTTAACCCTTGTAATTTACCATAATGTTTTTCATTTAGTCTCCAAGTTTTTATCTCTGGTAACCACATTCTATCCATTTGTTCCAAAATCAACCAAAGTGTTTTAATTGCTCTTTGTAATACAGATGTATAAGTAAGGTCAAAGTCAAATCCTTTTTCTTTCAATATTTTACCAGCCTCTATAGCTTCTTGTTCTCCTTCAGGAGTTAATGGTACATCAGTCCATCCTGTAAAAATATTAGCACGATTATAAACACTTTCACCGTGTCTCACTAATACCAAAGTTTTCATATTTTATATTTTTTTAGTAACTTAAATTTTATATTTATCAATTATATATTGTTGTATATTCAATAATTTTTTATTTGCCGCATCCTCTGTACTATCAATCATCATCATTAAATTGATTATTTCT
>JAGPGB010000228.1 GCA_018056215.1 Bacteroidales bacterium
GGTCGAATGGGGCGGTCTCGAAAACCGTTGTCCGTATATTACGGACCGAGGGTTCGAATCCCTCTCTCTCCGCTAACCTTTTATTCATCATAATTACATGCACCATTTAAAAATATTTTTGATTATTTTTATTTATATATTTTTAATAAATACTATTAATGCTAATGATTCAGATACTATTCAAAAAATTTTTTATTTCAAATTATTTTCTAATATAGATCCATCTGCTAGTAGAATAGTAAAAAAAGCTATGAGCGAAGCCAAAGATGTGGATGCAGATCTCATCATTGTGCATTTGAACACCTATGGAGGCACATTAGTAGATGCAGACAGTATACGTACTGCTTTTTTGCATTCACATATACCCATCTGGGTATTTGTAGATAATAATGCAGCCTCTGCTGGTGCATTGATTTCTATAGCAGCAAACAAAATATTCATGGTGCCAGGCTCTACTATTGGCGCTGCCACAGTAGTTGATCAAACTTCACAAGCTCTACCAGATAAATATCAAAGTTATATGAGAGCTATGATGCGTAGCACTGCTATAGCTCGTGGTAGAGATCCTAAAATAGCAGAAGCCATGGTAGATCCAGATATATATATTCCTGGCATCATCGATTCTGGCAAAGTACTCACTTTCACAGCACAAGAAGCTCTAAAAAATGGCTTTTGCGATGATATAGTACAAGATTTTGATGATTTAATAGCTAAAAATAATTTACAAAATGCACAAATCATTAAAATGCGAATCACTTGGTTAGACAAATTAATTAATTTTTTTCTAAATCCTATTGTTAGTGGTATATTAATTATGCTCATTATAGCTGGTATCTTTTTCGAATTGCAATCACCAGGAATAGGATTTCCTCTCATACTAGCGATAATTTCAGCTGTTTTATATTTTGTACCTTATTATATAGAAGGGTTAGCAGCTAATTGGGAAATTATAATTTTTATAATTGGAATAATTTTACTTTTCGTAGAATTATTTGCTATTCCTGGTTTTGGAGTTACAGGTATTAGTGGGATAATACTGATATTAGCAGGGCTAATCCTTAGTTTAGTAGATAATAAAGGATTTCATCTACCAGAGCATGCTTTTGAGCAATTAGGTGTAGCATTTGCCACAGTAACTGTGGCAGTCTTTGTAGGATTAACAGCTAGCATACTATTATCTAAAAGATTATTTGCAAAACCTGTTTTTGGTAGGCATTTGTCTCTCACCACTGAGATGAAAAGTGAAAATGGATATATTAGTAGTGATTTATTATTTAAAAATTTAATTGGTAAAACAGCCACTGCCTATACAGTGTTAAGACCTGCTGGTAAAATAATTATCAATGATGATGTTTATGATGCAGTATCGTTATACTCTTATATAGATAAGGGTAAAAAAGTAAAAATTGTAGATTTTCAAAATAATCAATTAATAGTTGAACCTTATGATGAATTATAGTAATTTAAAAGATCGGATAGAAATTTATTTAGGAGACATCACAAAATTGGATGTAGATGCTATCGTAAATGCAGCTAACACAACTCTGCTAGGAGGTGGAGGCGTAGACGGTGCCATCCATAGAGCTGCTGGTCCGGAACTTAAAGAATATTGTAAAACTCTTGGTGGTTGCGAAACAGGAAAAGCAAAAATAACACCAGGTTTTAGATTACCAGCTAAATATATTATTCATACAGTAGGCCCTATTTGGCATGGTGGCAATCACGGAGAAGATGAGTTATTAAAAAGTGCTTATTGGCATTCACTGAATCTCTGCAAAGAACATAATATAAAAACTGTGGCTTTCCCTAATATTAGTACTGGCGTTTATGGATATCCACTAGATAGAGCAGCAGATATAGTATGGCAAACCGTCTTAGAATGGCTTTCTAAAGAATCATTACCCGAAAAAGTAATTTTTGCAATTTTCTCTGAAGATAATTATCAAATTTATAAAAAATACTATGAAAAATACTTCGGATAAAGCTATATTTGATGACGTAGCTCCCTATTATGATGGATGGTTTTTCACAGAAAATGGCAAAATTGTTTATCAGTTAGAATTAGATGCTCTGCTGCATGCATTAAAATTCAAGAAAGATTGTAGCATCTTAGACATTGGAATAGGCACAGGGATATTTTCGATAAATTTAGTAAAAAGAGGAGCTACAGTAATAGGTGTAGATTCATCAGAAGAGATGCTTTCTATAGCAAAGCAAAGAGGGATTAATGAAGTAGTAAAAGCTAGCGGCGAAGCATTACCATTTGCAGATAATCAATTTGATATAGTATTAGCTTTCACTTCTTTAGAATTTTCTCCTAATCCTAAACGTTTCATATCTGAAATGTATAGAGTATGTAAGCCGCAAGGACAAATAGTCGTAGCAGTATTGACTAAATGGTCTCTATATGGCATTACTAGATCTATCAGTAGATTTTTTAAAAAAAGTATTTTCAAAAATGCGAGATTCTATACTTATTCATCACTTAAAAAATTATTAATACCTTATGTCAATAATATCGATTATATTAGTACAGTTTACATGAATCCTAAGCCTCCAAAATTTATTTTACAACAAGCTGAAAAAATAGAAAAATTTGGTCAAAAATATTTTAGCAAACACGGAGCACTATTAATAATGTGGGGTGATAAAAAATAAGCAAAAATATTAAACAATTAAAAAAAATTTTTTAAAAAATAGCATTAATAAAATGTAAAAATATAGCAGGCTTCACTAAAGTCAAATATAAAATCCCAAATAAACTACCATAGAAATGTACATCATGAGCTATATTGTCTTTACTGCGTTTAGATTGATAATATGAAAATATTA
>JAGPGB010000229.1 GCA_018056215.1 Bacteroidales bacterium
ACATCCCCTTATTTTTTTACTTTTTTATAAACTATAATTTCATCTTTCTTTTATAAAAAATTATTAATTTTGATAAATTGTTTTCATTGTGAGTAAAAAAGATTTAAAGAAAATATTTATAAAGAGCTCTCCATTTCCATTTGATCATAGCAAATTAAAGGAAATAGATACTGTAAGTGTTTTAGCAAATATTAATACTAATGATGATCTGCGAAAATTAGAACTTTTTTTTAAAAATTTTAATAAAAATTATCCAAAAACAAATTTTAATAATTATTTATATTTTTCTGATAATGAAATGCCAATATCTGTAGATAATTTTATCATTTTAAATGATTATATTAAAAATAAAAAGTCTAAATCAATAAAAAAATCGATTAATTTAATCATAAATAATGAAAAAATAAATTCTGATTTATTGATATATTTTAATCCATATTATTTTTCTCCAATTAATTATTTATTAAAATATATACATACTGAATCATGCATAGGTATTGGTAATGAAGAATATCAAAATTATTTTCAGTTGTATTTTATAATTAATGAAGATCAGGAGATAGATACTATTTTTGATACTTTAAATAAATTCAAATAAAAAAATATTTATGAGCATAAAACAATTTAATGGATTAGGAGTAGCCATAGTAACTCCATTCGACTCTGATGGTAATATAGACTATTATAGCTGGGATATAATGCTAAAAACCATTAATGATGTGGTAGATTATATTGTATTATTCGGAACTACAGGAGAGTCACCCGTAATAGAGCTAGACGAGAAACAAGAAGCTATTAAATATTTTACCAAACATCTATCTGGTAAAACTAAATTAGTAGTTGGTATAGGTGGCAATAATACTAAAAAAGTAATACAAGAAATTAATAAATTAGACTTAAATGGTGTAAGTGCTATATTGTCTGTATGTCCATATTATAATAAACCTTCGCAAGAAGGGATTTTTACCCATTACAAAGCTATCTCAGAGGCCTCACCTTTACCTATAATCGCATACAATGTCCCAGGGAGAACAGTTATTAATATTGAAGCTAAAACTTCGTTAAGATTAGCTAATGAATTAGAAAATGTCGTGGCTCTGAAAGAAGCTACTGCAGACCTAGATCAATTAATGAATATTCTAAATGAAAGACCAGATAATTTCACAGTATTATGTGGAGATGATGCTCTCGCATTGTCATTTATGTCTGTAGGTGCTGACGGTGTAATATCTGTAATAGCAAATGCATTCCCAAGAGCTTTTGCTAAAATGACTGCTTTTGCTTTAGAAGGAAATATCGATATAGCTAGACAATATCATTATGCTCTACTACCACTAATGCATACTTTATTAAAAATGGGCAATCCTGCTGGCATAAAAGCTGTTTTAACAATTATGGGGCGTATAAATGAATATTTTAGACTTCCTCTAGTCCCAATAAGTAGAGAAAATTATAAAATACTAGAAAGAGAAGTAGAAAATACTATTAAAAAATTGTCTATAATTGATTCAGATTTGTTTTAGAAATTCAATTCTTTATTAACTATATTCCTCTAAATCATTTAATTATTTTAAGATAACAACTATGACTAAAATTATAAAATATTCAAAAGAAGAAAAAAATAATATTAAACTAATTGAAGACCTTGTAAATTTTTTATTTATCAATTTAGAAAATTTCGGAGATCCTCTACAATATATCGAGAATGCGATGAACTATGCCTTTGAGAGAACTAATTCTAATGGTGGCTTCGCAGCTGTAGCATATGATGATAATGATATAATGCTAGGAGTAGCAGTAGTATTATACACTAATATGAAAGGTGTATTCCCAGAAAATTTATTTGCTTATTTAGCAGTAGATAAAAATCATAGACACCAAGGTATAGGTAGCCAACTGATGCAATATGTATTAGATAATACTAATGGCAGCCTATCTCTGCAAGTAGATCCTAAAAATACTGCAAGACAATTGTACGAAAAATTTGGCTTCGATGTCAAATATTTAGAAATGAGACTTTATAGGTTGTAAAAACATTTTTTATTATGAATATTGATGAAGCTATAAATGAATTTAAACGACTTATAGAAATAATGCTGAGACTACGAAAACAATGCCCTTGGGACAGAGCTCAGACTAATGAGACTCTACGCACAATGACAATAGAAGAAGTATATGAACTATCAGAAGCAGTATTAGAAAATGATGATAAAAAGATTAAAGAAGAACTCGGAGATATCATGTTGCATATAATGTTTTATTCTATTATTGCAGATGAAAAAGATAGCTTCGACATTACAGATGTGCTAAAAGTACTAAATGAAAAATTGATTAGACGCCATCCACATATTTTCAGCGACGTAACAGTAAATAATGCTAATGAAGTCAAGCAAAATTGGGAAAAAATAAAACTAGATGAAGGTAAAAAAAGTGTTTTAGAAGGTGTGCCGCCACATCTCCCTAGCATGGTCAAAGCTTATAGACTACAAGAAAAAGCTAAGGGTGTAGGATTTGATTGGGAAAATATTAATCAGGTATATGATAAGTTGGTTGAAGAAATTAATGAGTTACGTTACGCCATTAACTCTGCAAATAAGCAAAATATAGAAGAAGAATTAGGCGATGTGTTCTTTGCCCTAATTAATTATTCTCGTTTTTTAGATATCAATCCAGATGATGCTTTAGAAAAAGCTAATAAAAAATTTATTTATCGATTTAAATATATTGAACAAAAAGCTAATGATAATGGTTCTAAAATAAATAATTTATCTCTTGAAGAAATGGATAAATTATGGGATGAAGCCAAAAAAACAAAAAAAGATTATT
>JAGPGB010000020.1 GCA_018056215.1 Bacteroidales bacterium
TAATAGTTACACCAGAGCCTTTTAGCCATTGTGTGTTAGCAAAACCAACATCAATTTTATTTGTAAAAGCTGCACCAGCAGGATTTAAATAAATAGCTTCGAAACCAGTAACTTGGCTCATATTAGCCAATCCCCAACCAGCACTTCTAGGAAAAGGATTTATCAATAATTCAGAAGCTCCAGCTTCACCTACTCTATCTTCGTTTCCAGCGAACATTATCACTGGAAGTATCATTAGGATACTTATTACAAAACTTAATTTATATTTCTTCATAATTAATTATTTTAAATATTAAAATGCATTTAAGTCAATAGGTCTGAGAGCTCCGAACCATTTTATAACTTTTTCACCAACACCTGGAGCTTTGACATGAATAAGATATAAACCACCAGCAATAGGTATTCCTGCATGATTATTTAAATCCCAATCTATAAAAGTAATTTCAGGATCATCTTTTGTATATTGTCTAATTAACTGACCACTAGTAGAATAAATACTCACAACACATTTAGGAGGTAAATTAGTAATACGCACTCTTTTATCTACTTGGTTTGTTTCATAAGAGTTCCATGCATAGTATGGATTAGGAACAATATTAATTAGATCTAAAGCATCTATAGCAGTTTGTAAATCTCCTTTAACAGTTACCAGATTTGCAGTGCTAAAAGAATACATAGGATAGTTTCCATTTTGAGGATTGGTATTATAATTTGCAGAGGCAGGTGTAGAGTAAAATTTATCATAAGGACGTTTAACTCTAAATCTAATCCTCACGTCATTATCCAGCCAATTCTGATTTTCTACAGAGAGAGGCATTCCTACCCACAAAACATTTTCCCATACTCTACTTTTCTTTACAGGATTAGCATCATTTAATTTTTCATAAATCCATTTACCGCCATCATATGCAGGTGGGAATCTATCTATACTAGGGCTATTATCACCGTTATGGCCTACTATATATACGAAATGTTTACCACCCAATAATAATTGACCTAGATTAGTCATAATTCTACTGGAAGGATTAAATATCATATCATTACCATTATCACCTGCTAACCAAGAATCTTCACCGAAGATGATATTCAATCTTTCACCAGTTTCAATATTGATAGCATAACCTGGGAACCAGCCCATACCTGTAGGATAATCATATGTAGGATCAGGATTTCCATTTTTATCAACAGATGTAGCTTTTCTAGGAGTCATTTTAGCAGCGCCACCTTGAGCTAAATTAGGATCATCACAAGTTTCTATTACCACACATCTTGTCCATTTATTTTTATCTGGAGTTAGTACTAAATCGACACTTGCTAGATTAGACAAAGAATTAAAAGAAAGGAACTGACCCATACCACCACCAATAGGATGATCTGCATATTTAGAAACTAATCTATATGGTGCCCAAGTACCACCAAGAAGTTTCTCATAATATTGCTGTGGATCCAACCAAACTGCAGCATCATAATCACTTTCATCAGGATTATCAACATTATTTAAGGTACCAGAACGTATCCAATTTAATTGACTAGAACCTTCCTCATCAGGTACACCACTTAACCATTTATGAGTACTATCTTTAAAAGTCATCGTAGCTTCTAGGAATCCATTAGTAGCATCGTTTGTATTTCCAGGATATAAGCATTGTTCTATAGTAATAGAAATTCCTAAATCTAGAAATAGTTGTTCATTATTTATAGCAATGGTCTTTTGCGAATTATATGTACCCATCAATGAACCATCAGGATTATATACTTCCACAATCCAACCAGCATTACCTTTTATTAGATCAGTCTGGCTAACAGAATTATCAAACTTCAACGTATATCTAGCATCGACGACATTTAGAGGATCAACAACGCTTACATTTATAGGACCACTGCCAGCTTTATACTTTAATTCTGTAACGTAATTATTAGCAAGAATTTTATTTTCACTTTCTGTAGTGATATCCAAAATATTAGCACCATTACCTTGACCTTCTATTCTAGTAATTTCTACACCATCACCGTAATCTGCATTTAGCACAGTACCACCATTTTCGGGCTCTATCATATGAGGTATAGCAGTATAAACTTGGATATTTTTACGTCCCATTAGATATGGTAAAGGTTGACCATCTATAGAACCTAAAGAACCTGGTATATGAGAATATTTTTTAAACTCATTATAAGCATAAGCCACAACCATATAATAATATTTCTTATTATTTACTAATCGTTTATCACCACTAGCAAATTGATCTTCTAATAATCTAAAAGAATGTTTTATACCTTCATTAGCACCATTTACTTCTTCTACTGGCACCATAGCATCTAGGTCTTCATTATAAATGAAATTTATTAACCTAGAAACAGAATCTTTAATATCACATTGAGCGACAAGTCTAGCTTTAGCAGCATCATGTAAATCATTAGCTGTTACAGTAGCGTCTTTTAACTGATAAATTTGATAACCTTGGAATCTATATACTGAATCATATTTTTGATCGGGAGGTGTACCTATAGGTGAAACTATAGATGGATCTATTTCAGCATAATCTTCGTTAGCATTATTAGAGGTGGGTTTATTAGTAATGAAAAGTATTAATTCTCTATTTAATTCTTGAATAACTAAATCTGGAGCATCAGGACCATCTAGTACTTTAAAACAATTCTCAAATAAACGTTGGCATTTATCATCAGTTTTTCTTAATAATTCTACAGAAGCAAAAGGACCACCACTAGTAGCTCTAGCCCAAGGAATACCAACAGTTACATAATTTAAT
This sequence comes from Bacteroidales bacterium, assembly GCA_018056215.1. Lineage (GTDB taxonomy): Bacteria > Bacteroidota > Bacteroidia > Bacteroidales > DTU049 > DTU049. The sequence continues at coordinate 2,769 of JAGPGB010000020.1, forward strand.
GCACCTGGACGTAATGTGAAAGGACCTGCAGACTGCATAAAACGACGGTCACTTGGCAGATTGCCAGCTGTCTGTTCAGTCCAATTTTTAGGACCATTAGGTGGTAAACCACCAGTTCCCCAGTTACAAGGATCAGTTTCATCAGGAAACATAAAATCACATTCAGGGCCATAAGCACCAGAAGAAGCATGAGCATTACCACCATATAACATTTTAGTATTATCTTTCCAAATACCTTTTAAGAAATTATAATATTCTATAGCTATATCAGGGTCAGTCATATAGTCAGGTACATTACCAGTATTATTATGGTAAACAAAACGTCTCATCCCGAAACGTTCATTATCTACAATACCATCACCAAAATTGACACCATTTATACTCTCATCACAAATTTGTTCTTGAATAACATTACCATTACCATCAGTGTAGATATAATATTTGGGATTATCTACACCATCAGGATCCATATAAGGACCTTGGAAAAAGTCAATTCCTATAGCAGGAGGTTGATCACCATAAGCTTCTATCTGCCCTTGTCCATCTACAGCTAAACCATTATAGCAATATCCGAGTCCTCTAGCTACATCACATCCCAAATAATCATCCCATGCATAGCCTAGATCAGGATCTGTCCATAATGACATGTATGTTTCATAAAGAGTATAGGTAGATCTATTAATAATTTCGAAACTATAAAAGGTCATATTATTGATTTCGTCATTAGTTGTAAAAGAAAATGCCTGAGCACGTATCTCTAAACCAATCTGTTGCCCTTGAGTTTCAGTATGTATATTACCTCTATCGTTGAATACCCAAAATAGAGTTTGATCTCCTTTGAGTACTTGGTCAGCCATTATACCACCAAAAACGTAACCCATTTCAGTTTCTAAAGTTGGCAAATTTTGTTTACACAAACTATTGTCTATGTCATAATAAGGATAATCTCCGTCACCTGGATTATAAACACCATCTCCATTATTATCATAGAAAGGAGCAATATAAAATGATTGTCCTTGAGTTGGATCACCATGAGCAGGATAATTAAAGAAATATTGAGGTATGTCATAGGATAAAATATTACTAGAATCTTCTAACCACCATAGTAGGAAATTATCAACATCTTTTCTGTATATTGTCCAAATTTTATCCCATCTAGTACATTCATCTGATGATACATAAGCAGTACCATCTATAGATAAAGGGCCAGGGAAAAAATCTACACCAACTTGTCTATATCTTTGAGCAGCTAATTTTAATTGACCATTTACATCTATACCACCGATCCATAGAGCACCAGCGAACATAGAAGTTTTTTTAGACCCGTTAGGGATTTCATATTTAGCAGTACCACGGCCACCACTCGTATTAAGGTCCCACCACATATCACCACCACTATTAATACGTGTTCTTACATTATTTATATTTAGTTCTGTATAAAAAGCTCCTGCTAAACACCCAGCAGCTGCCTCTTTTAATTCACTTGTACTAAGAGTACTTTTATTTTTCCCAGCAGTAGGAACATTTTCAGCCATAATAAGCCCTACCAAAAGTGCTAGGATGATTGTCACAAATACTTTTTTTATCATATTATTCATTTTTTAAAATTAAAATCCTATTTGAACGCCTAAATGAATTCGTCTAGGTAAACTGTAATTATAAGGACTATCTACAGCTATTCTATATAAATCTCTAAATGCTTGCTCATCTAATTGAGATTGAATACCTGTCTGATATTCTGGAGCTGATAAATAACCATCATCATCAGGGTTACCAGTAGCGCGATATACAGCAATTACATTCTTAGTATTTAAAAGATTTAGAATCTCCAAATATACATCTAAATACATCTTTTTATTAGAATTTTCTGGCTTTTTACTCATTTTTATGTAAAATTCTTTATCGATTCTCATATTTACGGTAAAACTCCAAGGCATTCTAGAACCATTAATAGAACCTAATAAAATATATTGTCCGCCACCTAATAAAGCAGAAACCACATTACTAGATCTACTATATGGAGTACCACTGCCACCTAATAATTGAAAGTTTACACCGAAATTTTCTAAAATTCTAGTTTCTTTTACCTTAGTTTCACCATTTTCAACAACTTTTTTAGTAATTTTTGGTCCATTATAATCTTTTCCACTACCATATCTAAAGTCAAATACTAAAGAAAAAGCATGTCTTTGATCATAATCTAAAGGATAAATAGTACGTAAGTTTGGTTGCCCTGTAGCTAACAAATTGTAACCTGAGGTAGCTGATGAACCTGTACCTTCAGCAAATTGTAATGTATAAGAAGCTTTAAACCAAATATTTTTAGAACGTCTCTGATCAAAAGTAACAGTAAAACCTTTTACAGTACCGAAATCTATATTATTATAAGACATGTAGTCTATTGGATAAGCACCGAAAAATTGATAAAGTTGTACTAAATCTCTAACTTCTTTATAATAAGTACTAAGTTTAATAGCAGAAAGTTCACCAATCATTTGTTGGAAGCCCACTTCATAATCGATTGTTTTTTCTGGTTTCAATGCTGGATTGCTAAAAATACTACCACCACGAGTTTGAGCGAAATAGTAATTAGTAGGGTCTAAACGTAAACCCTCTGTAGGTCTTTTAGTAATAATATCATAGTGAGCTAAAAATAAAGCTTGCTCAGAAATTGGGAATGAAAAAGCGATACGAGGCATTACAGTAATTTGCGGATCATAATCTTTAAAAGCAGCACTAGTAGGATGTGTCAAACTAGGATCTACTAAATAAGGTGCTATACCACTAGCAGTTCTTAATAAGGTAGGGTCAGTAATTTCAATACCTTGAGCATTGTACCATGTATCACCACTTCTATAACCTATAGGTTTTGTAGGATTATTAATATCATCCACATAAACAACATAGTTATCACCCATATTTGATGGATGCTCCCATTCAGGTTGTAATTCTTTCACTTCTCTCAAACTATGAGCTTCATAAAACAAATATGGGTCTTTTAATACCTTTTGGTTAGCATCAAATCTATCCACACGTAAACCAATATTAAAAATCAAATCTTCGAAAGCAGCAAATTTATCTTGTATATAACCTGCCATATATATAGGTTGGAAAGATGGTATCGGTCGAGTATAATTGCCATAATCATCTTTTTGAGTAAAGAAATCATCAAAACTAGCACGTGTTGTTTGTTTTTTACCAGTGTAATCATAACCATAATAACCAACATAGCTATTACCATTATTTAATAATTCATCTGCACTAAACCAATCTATCTGAAACATAGCTGGATCATATGAATCTATATCTAACCAATCTGTACCATCTACTGGTAATCCTAACTCTTGACGAACATTATAATCGAAATAAGCTTGATTATTAGCATCATATAATCTATCAAAATCAATGGTATCTAAGAAATTACCATTAGCATCATACCTTAAAATAGGATTAGCAGTATCTAACTGGTCAATATGTTTATTAGAAATTTGTCTAGCTAATGTCCACAATCCTACTGGAGAATATTCTATATAATAATTATCCCTTTGTTCGTATTGGAACCCTAACTGAATAGAGTGATTACCTAAATCTAAATTTAATTTGCCACTTGCTCCATATTGATTAGCGTCTGATTTACTATAGCTGTTATATCTCGTTCCTGGAGCAGACCACAAACCATAAACACTTTCTGGAGCTTGTCCATTCAGTAAAGCATTTCCACTTTGTATTTGTGTTAAATTTATTTGATACGCGGGATCAGGATATAAATCATAATATCTAGAAGTATACGCAGCCAAAATTGGATTATCTGTGCCAGGGACAAAATCTACATGTGTATCATAAAAATTATTTTGTACCCATACATTTGATAAATTTAGATAAGGATAATAATTCATGTAAGCATATGATCTTTCTTTAGTAGTTGTGAACTTACCTACATAACCATATCTAAATAATTGATCCTTGAATTCTGGATCTTGAATGATTTGATTCACCTTACTATAGTCGGCTTGCAAACTATAATATACATTATTAATTAATTTTTTAGTAGTATCTTTTATGGTATCTTTAGAAACTCTACGATTAAAATCTTGGCTGAAACGCACATATCCTCTACCCTCATAAGCAATAATTTGAGGATTATTTTCCCAATTAAAAAGGCTGTAACTATGTACATAGCCCATTTCATTTATATATCTGAAAGAGCCACCAAAGGTTAATTGCACACTAGGACCAGTATTAACAGTTATTTTAGCAGATAAATTAACTTGGCGTGATTCTGAATTTAATTTAGCTTTAATATGTTCTAAATCATTCATTGTAACCCAAGCAGCATTTGGTTGAGCACCAGATTCACCATATAATCTGAGAGGATTTTTTTCTAAATTAGCTAAAACATCATCTTTCACTTTGTATAAACCTTTAGCAAAAGGTCTAGGATCTTTTTCATAAGAAAGCTCACCAGCTAAGAAAAAGTTAAATATAGATCTATTAGTATCTTTTTTGCTTCTAAAAAGAGGTCCCTGAATACTAAAACCTAATAAATTATAACCATAAGGGTCTAAAAATTGGCTAGTTACAAGTTCTAATCCACCACTTAGCTCAGTGCTACCAGACCTTGTTGTAATATTAATAACACCACCAACAGCCTCACCATATTCAGCTGGAGTACCACCAGTAACAACAGTAACTTGGTCTAGAGCAGATTTTGGTAAATTAGTAGATCCTATAGATCTAACGCCATCTACATAAACAACAGTACCACTCTCTCTCTGACCTCTAATATTAACATCTGTGCTACCATCATCTTTTTTGTAAACACCAGCAGCAGTTTGAGCTACACCTATAGCATCACGCGTTGGCAATTTATCAATCTGATCTTTAGTCATAGTAGTAGAGCTAGATACATTACCTTTATCAATAGGTTTATCTCTAAAATCAGTTACTGTTACAGTTTCAATAATTTCTGTTTTAATAGATAATTTCTCATCTACATAAGTAATTTTATCAGGGGAAATAATTACTTTTTGGAGTATTTTAGTATTATAATTAACACAACTAATTTTAATGTCATAAGTCCCTGGAGGTACAGGTGCTATTTTGTATCTACCATTAAAATCAGTAACTCCACCTGTTACTATTCTATCACCATTCATTACAGCTACATTAACAAATGGGATTGGATTGTTAGTGCCTTCTTCTAAGATAGTACCCATTACAGTACCTGAAGATTGAGCAAATGCTAAATAACTTATTAGCATTAATGATACTAAAGATAATAATCTTCCTCGCATATTATTTATTTTTTTATATAATTTTTTATTTTGTTGGCTAAATTAAAAAAAATATTTTTAATCATATTCATTTATTTTTACTTAAAAATATTTTTTATTTAATATTTCTGTATATAAAATACCATCTCTAGCATTAAATCCATTTTGAAAAACTTCATTAATAGGCTCTTCGTCTACTTTTTCATCTTTTATTTCTTGATCAATTTTTAGATTATTTGATAATGAATAATTAATATTTTTTTTGATTGAATTGTCATTGGTAATATTTTTATTGTCTTCGATTAAAATTTCATTTTGCAGTTTTTCCTCTTTTTGAGCATTAGAGCTATTTATTTGTTTTATTCTCTTATTTATTAAGATGATAAATACAAATATTGCACAGAAAATGAAGAAAAATAATAATGTTAAATCCATTTTTAATATTTGGCTACGAAATTAAAAATAAAATTTTAAATAAATAATAATTTTTTTCAAACAATTTTAAAAATATTTTTTGAAAAAATAAAAATAAATAAAAAAATTGAATACGACTCTTAGATAATAACCCCAAATAGCTCTCTCTGTGCTCTTTGCATGTAAAACTTTGTGGCCTTTGTGTTAAAAAAAATAATTAGAAGTTATACATTGAATATTAACCACATATATCACAAAGAAATAATAAAGTACACTTATATAATGAATATAAAATAAAATAATTTAATTGGTTCTATAACGTTTTGTATGGATAATCGAATTTTTGGGAAATTATATTATTAAGAAATTAAAACAAATAATATATTGTAACGAATACTTATTCGAATAATTAATAAGCTTTTATAAAAATGCATTGAGAGAAAGAGGATATTGGGTTTGTAAAATTAATATTCTGTTAGACTTAATTGCTATTAATTATATTTCAATTTCATCAATTTCCAATACTTGTCCCATGCCCATCTGTCGTGCGATGACAAGTTTAGCAACCTACCAATGTCTGGATCTATCATATCTTTTAGGTACTTATTCATCACTACGAACCACATCAAATAGCTCTGTAAGTACTTCGTAGCTATTCCGTGGAATCTTATCAACCATTTTTTAAAATTGTCTATCTTTCTCTCCACTATCTCTACACTGTATAAACCTCTCTTTAATTGCTTTTTGTTTACTATTACTTTTTTACTATTAATGTCTTTTATTGCCTTTTTGAATTCCTTTTTAGGCTTTACACATAGTACATTACTCTCTGAGATTCTATTATTTAGCTCTTTTTTCAATTGCTCATTCTTAACTTTTTTATCTCCTACATGTTTGAAAAGTAAATTCCCCTCTCTGTCTGTTACTACTAATACTGCCACTTTTGGATGTCGCTTCTTTTTGGCTTTTTCGTATTCTTCTCTGCTCTTAAATTTTCTTCCTTTTTCTGAATATTGCATTAGCAATTCATCTGCCTCTACTATGCCTGAGAAACTAATACCTCCTTCAAATGATCTCAATGCTGCTAAGATTCTATGCCTCCATCGAAAACTGGTTTTTAAGCAAATACCTACTTCATCAGCACAAGCTCTTAAGCTTTTACCCTCGAGCATACAGCGTAAATAATCTAACATCAAGGGATATTTTCGCATGCGATATACAAAGGTGCGTGCTGTTTCACTGAATTGATATCTACAATTTTTGCATCTATATATCTGTCTACCTTTTCTAGTACCAGCTTTGATAACGTTTTCACTTTTACAGTTTGGACAGATGGCTGCTGTAGATTGGATTTTTAGCTTTTGATAATCTACTACTGTAGCATGGTCATCTATTAGAAATTGATAAAGCTGATCGAGGAAATCACGTTTGTGATCTTTAGGTAGAGCGAGGTATTCTTTTGAATTTTTTAATAATTTTTCCATAATAAAAAATTTTTGACAAAATTAATAAAATATTTTTATTTAATATATAATCAATAAGTCTAACATAATTTATAATCCATTAACCCTCGCTCACACTTGGATAAACCCCTGTTTTACCCAATATCACTATTCATAAGTCTATCACCACCTACCTTTCATCCGCATGAATGGAACATCTTTAGAAACTTTAAAAAAAAATAAATTTATAAAAAACTGAATTGCTATGTTTTATGAAATTACCATCTTTAACTTTACCCACAATAAACCTTATAGAACCATTTAATTATTACGTAATGATATAATTCAATAAAAAAAATAATTTTTATAATAGGAATAAAATAAAGAAGCTCCCCAGGTAGGACTTGAACCTACGACCCTCTGATTAACAGTCAGATGCTCTAACCAACTGAGCTACTAGGGAATTTTTTGTTTTGCAAAATTAATTAATTTTTTTGAATTGCAAAAATTTTTTTAAAATTTTATTGTATTTTATAATTAGTAAAATAAAATTCTTTAATATTTGTAAACTGATTGACAGATTTACGTAAGGAAGCTACTGTTAAAAACAAATTATTATTAGATTGTATTAATGAGAGACGAGGCATAATAGCACCATTTAGATCTTTATAAGTAAGTATGGAAGTGCGATTGATATTACCTAATTTATCTACTACAGCCAAAGATATACATGCTTGCTCACCAGCAAAAGTAGCTGGTAATGTAATATCACTTTCATTATTATTAGTAATATTATCATTAAAAATAAAATATAGTTTGTTATCTATAATATTAAAAGAATAACCTAATAACAAAGCTAAATTTTTATTCGTAGTGTACTGATTTTTATGAATTTTTTTACTCCATATCAGCTGTCCATTATCATCTAGTTGAATAATATAGATGCTGTGAGCATTGTAATTGTCTATAATATTAGTTCTCTGAGTGCCTGTTTGAGGATCATTTAAGGTAAATTCTTCTTGATATATAAAACGTTTCTCCCCAATAATCCAATAATTATTATTTAGCAATATTATAGTATCAATATTAAAAGCCAATTCATCAAGAGATTTTGTCCTTTTATTGAGAGATGCTTTCTTATTATTATCTATTTCAACATTCAAAAAATCTTTTGTTAGTGGGATATGAGTAAATTTTTTAAAAGTATCTAATTGATTATCAAATACATAAAATGATAATTTGTCAATATTTTCATTTTCTATATTACCTACAAAGCTAATCAAAAAAGTATTTTGAGCTACACTATACAATTTAGGTGATAGACAATTATGATCAATAATAGTAGATATATTAATATTTTTTAGATTTTCACCATTATTAGTGATAGCAAATAATAAATATGATTTATTTGTATTATTAAAAAGGAGTATGAAAGCATTAGCACTATTATCAATGGTTACCTGCTTAATAGAATAATTTTTATCAATAAATTTAAAATCAATTTCTTTTTCCCATAATTTATTAAAATTTTTATCTAAAGCAAAAAATTTAAATTTTTCTCTTTCATAAGGATGACGAGGTATAGGCTGAGATACTAAGAAAAATGTTTTTTCTGGGTTAATGTAAACTTCGTATTCACCTGCTAGCATTTTTTCTCTAGTATCAAATTCATAAAAAGCCACCTCAGTATAATCCTGCACCATAGATAAGGTTTTGCAATCATAAACATTATACCATAAGGCATTACCTTTTTTGCTTCTATCAAATAATTTATAAAAAACATATAAACTATCATTTATGATAAAAGAATTAGCATAAAATACCTGATATGAATAGCCACCAGCTTTTATTTTAGTAGGTACAATGAGCGATTTAGATATTGACAACTTTTTAGTATCTATCAGCTCGAGTTTATAAGCATCTAATGTTTTAGAAAATAATACAGCATTATTATCAGATAAACTTTTAAAAAATATTACATTTAGATCATTTGATAAAGGATAAGTTGTACCTTGATCTACTGTAGCTTGTGAATAAATATGACACGATAATAAAGTAAATATAAAAAATAAGATCGATAATTTTGGATGCATAATTAATAATTTTATTGCAAAATTAAAGCTAAAATTTTAATATATAAAATTTTACAAAATATGCTAAAAATTCTTTTCTCTGTGAGCATTGTTATTAATTATTTAAAATTATTATATATTTGCATAAAACAAAAATTTTATGAAAAAGTATATAATTTTATCAATTATGTTATCATTATTTATAAGTACAGTTAGCTGTACGAAGAAGCAAAGCAAATATCCATATTTGAGCATTACAGACGTTACTAACACTATAGATACCTTAATAAAAAAATATGGAGCTACTGATAGTATGAGGATAAGAAAAGGTGTAGAGCAAGTAGCTATGCTGTGGTATAGCGATGATGGTAGTAAAGATGATTTCAAAGAATTTTGTAAAAATTCATTTATTCCTAGCGGCGAAGAATTAGATCAAGCTTTTGAGAAATTAAATTTCTATTTTGAATCTTTATATGGTAATAGTCTACAACTATTATTAGATTTAAGGAAAAACATTGATGAGGATACAGGGCCATTGCATTTTTTAGATG
>JAGPGB010000230.1 GCA_018056215.1 Bacteroidales bacterium
TAGACTTTAATGAAAGGGTTTTACAAGAAGCTGAGAGCCCAGACAATCCATTAATCGAGCGTATTCGTTTTTTAGGAATTTATTCTAATAATTTAGATGAATTTTATCGTGTCAGATATGCTACTCTGGCTAGACTTTTAAAGGTGAAAGGTAAAAAAAAGGAATACTCTAAATATTTCGAACCGCAAGAGATAGTAGAAAAAATAAATTTTCGTGTCAAAGGGTTACAAGAAAAGCAAGATAGTATTTTTAAAAATATCATTCGTGAGCTCAGCAATCATAATATTTATTTATTAAAAGAAACAGATCTGACTGAGCAGGTACATATAGATTTTATTATAAAATATTATAATGAAATCTTACGTCCTAATATTTATCCTATAATGATTTATTCTCTTAATACTTATGGTGTTTTCAAAGATAGCTCTGTATATTTAGCTATTCATATGCAATATTTTTCTCAAGCTATCAAAAATAAAAAGAAAGAAGATTTCGCTTTAATAGAAATACCTGATAGCTTAGAGAGAATAGTTGTTTTACCAGAAATTGATGGTAAAAAATTTATTATGTTTGTAGATGATATAGTTAGATATTTTTTACCTAGGATATTTAAATTTTTTCATTTTGATTTTTTCTCTGCTTATTCATTAAAAATCACTAGAGATGCAGAATTGAATATTGATAATGATATTTCTAAATCTCTAATGGAGCTGATTTCAGAAAAAATAGATGAACGCGAACGTGGTATACCTGTACGTATGGTAGTAGATGGAGATATACCTGATAGATTGTTATCATTGATTTTAAAAAAATTCAATATTGATCCCAAAGCGACTATTGTCAAAGGGCAAAGATATCATAATATTAGAGATTTGATGGATTTCCCAGATTTAGGATTAGATAATTTAGTTTTTAAACCAATAGAACCCATTGCACATAAGGTATTTATAAATTCTAAAAGCTTGATAGAAACTATTAAAAAGAAAGATCAATTGATTTGCTTACCATATCAATCTTTTTATAATTTGCTCGACATACTACGTGAGGCCTCTATAGATCCTAAAGTGAAAAGTATTAATATTACGATTTATAGAACAGGGAGAAATTCTAGTGTGATGAATGCTCTAATGAATGCTGCTCGTAATGGTAAAAAGGTTACAGTATTTTTAGAACTACAAGCTAGATTTGATGAAGAAAATAATATCTACTGGTCTAATCTTTTGCAAAAAGAAGGTATCAAGGTCATTCATAGCGATCCTGGTATAAAAGTTCATTGTAAATTGCTATTAATCAAAAGGTTAGAAAATGATAAACTTGTTTACTATGCTGGCTTAAATACTGGAAACTTTAATTTATATACTTCTAAAATATACACTGATTTTATTATTTTGACAAAAGATGTTATGATTACTCAAGATGTAAACAATGTATTCGAGTTATTAGAGTCTAATTTCAAAAAACCTGAATTTAATAAACTAATAGTATCTCCTTTTTATATGCGAGATTTCATTCATAATCAGTTAGATAATTTGATAGAAAGTTACTACAATGGTTATCCATCCTCAGCTATTATTAAGCTTAATCACATAGTAGACGAAGAAATAATAGAACATATATATAAAGCTGCTAAAATAGGAGTCAAATTCGATTTTATCGTCAGAACAACTTGTTGTATGAAACCTATTTATCCAACTATTGAAATTCGTAGCATCGTTGGTAGATTTCTAGAGCATGCACGCATTTTATATTTTAATTTTAATAAAAATAAAGATGAGCTTTATCTATCTAGTGCAGATTGGATGCCACGCAATATGGATCATCGCATAGAAGTTACTTATCCTATTATAGATAAAAATATTAAAAATTTATTATTAAATATATTGCGATTGCAGCTGTCAGATAATCAAAAAGCTCGATATGTGAATAACCCATTAAATAATCAAATAATTATTAATGATAAGCCTCCTTTGAATTCTCAAATGGCTATTTATGAATATTTAAAACAATATTATTCGAAATTATAAAATTATGGAAACATTTGCTGCTATAGACATAGGCTCTAATGCTGCTAGATTAAATATTAGCAGTGTTTATGTTGTAAATAATAAATTCATTTTACAAAAAATTTTACTTTTACGTTTACCACTGAGACTTGGCGAAACAGTTTATGAAAAAAATATCATCACTCGTGAAAAACAAGAAAAATTAATTAAAACTGTTAATATTTTCAAAGACGTTCTTGATTTTTATGATATTAACGAAGTGAGAGCTTATGCTACTAGTGCTATGCGAGAAGCAACTAACAAAGATAAAGTTATTAATACTGTTTACAAAAAAACAAAAGTTCTTATCAAAGATATTACTGGTATACAAGAAGCTAATATTATTGCTAACTTATTAAAAAATTATGGAGAGCCACATCATACTAAACTGCTCATAGATGTGGGTGGCGGTAGTACACAAATTTCTATTTTTTATCCAAATGGTGAAATGATAAATGATTCTTTCAAAGTAGGAACTGTCAGAATGCTAAAAAATAATATTGATCCATCAGAATGGGATAGAATGTTAGATTTCACAATAAAAAATACAAAAAATGAAGATCTATTTGTGATAGGTTCTGGTGGTAATATAAATTTTATAAAAAAAAGATTTGGCTCTTATGATAATCCTTTTTTAGACTTGTCATTACTAATAAATATTTATGATCAGTTGCAAGGGATAAGTGTAGAGGAGAGGATAATTAACTATTCGCTTAATCCAGATCGTGCAGATGTGATAGTGCCTGCTTTGATAATTTATATTAAGCTG
>JAGPGB010000231.1 GCA_018056215.1 Bacteroidales bacterium
ATCTCTTATAGCATTAATGGAAGTGGTCCAGTAATATTATTTTTTCATGGATTTCCCTTTAATAAAACTATATGGTATCCTTATATGGAAAAATTGAATGAATTCACAACTTTAGCAATTGATTTACCAGGTCATGGAGATAGTGATTTATTCAGTGAACCAGATTTATACCAATGGTCACAAAAAATTTATGAACTTTTAATATTCCTATCAATAAATCATGTTACCATAATAGGACATAGTATGGGCGGCTATTTAGCATGCAGTTTTGCTGAATTGTACCCCAGCATGATCAAAGGATTAGGACTATTTCATAGTTCAGCCAGAGCAGATACTGATGAAAAAAAACAAAATCGTGATCGTATAATAAAAACTATCGAAGAAGATCATATTAAATACATTGCCAACTCCATACCTTCGCTTTTCTCTCCAGATAATCGCATAAAATATAATAAAGAAATAGCAACATTAATAGATCAAGCAAATAAAATGGATAAGCAAGCATTGATAAATGCTCAATTAGCTATGAGAGACAGAGAAGGACATCTCGAAATGTTAAATACTGCTTCATTTCCATTTTTATTTGTTATTGGCAAACAAGACCCTAGTGTACCATATGAAACATCATTGGCTCAAGCTACGCTAACTAAAGTATCACTAATATTAATGTTAGAAAACTGTGGACATATGGGATTTATAGAAGATTTCAATAAAACATTAGTAGCTATTAATAGCTTCGCAGCGCTCTGCAACGAATAAAAAACAACTATTCATGTCAAATAAGAATTTTCTGATTTTTACTAATTTATTTCCTTATTTTAATGATACTCAAGGTGGGTCTTTCATCACAAATAGATTAATGATTTTCAAATCTTTAAACATTGATTTCAATGTTTATGCAATAATACCTGATGATACTTATTTTGTTAAGCTGCTTAAAAAATATTCTGGGAAAAAAATTTTTGATAACACAAAAAATAATTTTGAACTTAATGGAATAAATTATAATTATATCAAAATTCACAGAAATCTTTTAAATGTTATTAAAGAACGGACAATAAGAGAAAAAATCTTTTTACAATATAGTAACCATATATTAAAAATACTTTATGATCAGATAAAAAATCAAAATTATAATCTAATAATTGCTCATGGTATGTATGATCCACCTGCGGGGCTAATTGCTAAAATTTTTTCTGAAAAATTAAATATACCATATATAGTTAATTGTCAAGGTAGTGACATTAATTATAAAATGCAATTAAGCCCAGAATTATACATTGATGTGTTTGAAAACGCTGCTAAAGTAGTATTTGTAAGTAATGCAATTCTCGAAAAAGCTAAAGATTATGGATACAGTGGTAATAATGCAATAGTAAGTCCTAATGGGGTAGATTTAGATAATTTTAAACTACTAGATAAAAACAAAATAAAACTTGAGTTAGGATTAAAAAATAAAGTAGTTGGCTTTGTCGGGAATCTTTTACCTGTAAAAAGAGCAGATAAATTACCAGAAATTTTTTATGAAATAAACAAACAAAAAGAAGTCGATTTTTTAGTTGTAGGAGATGGACCATTAAAAAAAGAAATAGAACAAAGATGTAAAGAAAAAAATTTAAATGTCCTTTTCACTGGTAAAATACCTCATGATGAGATTCCAAAATATATGAATGCTATGGATGTAATGATATTACCTAGTAGAAATGAAGGATTCGGTGCAGTAGTTATAGAAGCACAATCTTGTGGAGTACCAGTAGTAGGTAGTGATAATGGTGGCATACCAGAAGCTGTAGGCAATGGTGGAATTATTGTCAAAGAAGGAGATTATTTTGAAAAAAGATTTGCTACAGCAGTAATAGAATTATTAGACAATCCAATAGATAGTGAGACACTTAGACAAAGATCACTTAGTTTTTCTTGGCAAAATATTGTTAACAAGGAATTAGAGATATATGAAAAATTAATTAAATAATTTTTTATTATTAAAAATAAATTATTAATTTTGCAAACGAAAAATAAACGGGGCATAGCGTAGTCCGGTTATCGCGCCTGCTTTGGGAGCAGGAGGTCGCAGGTTCGAATCCTGCTGCCCCGATTTTTACTTTAATTCTTAGGTCTCGTAGCTCAGCTGGATAGAGCGGCAGCCTTCTAAGCTGCGGGTCGTGGGTTCGAATCCCGCCGGGATCACAAGCAATGAAAAAAATCCACCTTTTTTTATTTTTTAATTTTCTAATATTTAATCTAATAGCTCAAAATTTTATTGGTATAGCTAATGTAGGTTTGAATATCTCACAAGTAGATGGAGATGAGATTTATGGATTTAGAAAATTTGGAGCTAATATAGGTCCAAGCGTTATGTATTCTTTCGGTAAAAATAAACAGTGGCAAATATTTCTTGAGACTAATTTTAGCCAAAAAGGTTCTTATCAAAAATATCCAAATTCATACATAGATACTATGAAATTGCCATATTATAATTTAAGATTAAATTATGTAGAAATTCCATTCCTTCTATTATATAATGATAAAAACATAGTCAGCTTTGGAGGAGGATTTAGCTATGGTAGGCTAACAAATGCCAAAGAGTATGAATATGGCAATTTGATTAATTATAATACCCTACGAGGCCCGTATGATGCAGATGATTTTGAAATCATCGCAGAAGTAAGATTTAGAATATACCAAAAACTATATGGCAATATTAGATATTCATATAGCATAGATAAAATAAGAACTAGAAATTATGATAATGGAATTGACCAGTGGACAAGAGACCAATACAATAATGTTATATCAATAAGG
>JAGPGB010000232.1 GCA_018056215.1 Bacteroidales bacterium
ATTACATTTTTGTAATTTTGGTAAAAAATTAAATATGTTTGCATTTATTTTAACGATAATTTTAACCTTAGTTATTTCTTTTCTATGCTCCTTAATGGAAGCATCGATATTATCTGTAACGCCAAGCTATTCAGCTTATTTACTAGCTAATAAGCCTGTACAAGGAAAAAAATTAGAAAAATTGAAAAAATCAATAGATAGGACTATTACTGGTGTTTTGACATTAAATACTATCGCTAATACATTTGGTTCCACTCTGATTGGTATGTTAGCAGCAAATATATTTGGCAGCGGTGCAGCAGGAATTATAGGTTTTATTATGACCTTTCTAATTCTTTATTTTTCAGAAATTTTACCTAAAACTATAGGTACCTATTACTGGCGAAAACTTCTGAATTGGATGATACCAGTACTTGTTTTTCTGCGAAAAATAACTTATCCATTTTATTTACTATCACAAGGAATGATGAAATTAATTGTCCCCAAAAATGAAGTTTCATATACTATAGAAGAGATTAGAGCTCTAGCACTCCTAGGATATCAAAAAGGTATTCTAGACAATCTACAAACTCAAGTAATAGACAATACTCTGAAGCTAAGAGAATTACCAGTGCATGATATCATGACTCCTAGAACAGTAGCAGCTACACTAGATGAAAATACGACTGTAAGTGAGCTGATAAATCGTGAAGATTTTTTTAAATATTCTCGTATTCCTGTTTATTCTGGAAATGTAGACAATATCACTGGATATGTTTTCAAAAATGATGTGCTCTATGCATTAATTCATAAAAATGAAAATACTAAATTAAGCGAAATTAAAAGAAAAATTGTCATTGTTTATGAATTTTTTAGCATCAAAAAAGCTATGGATGAAATGATTAAGAATAATGAGCAAATAGCAGTAGTAGTAGATGAATATGGCTCTTTCGTAGGCATTATTACTATAGAAGATATTGTAGAAACCCTACTTGGCATCGAAATCATAGATGAGGCAGATCAGTACCAAGATTTACAAGCTTATGCTAAAAAACTCTGGCAAATGAAAATGAATAAGTTGGGAATATTTAAACCAGAAGATCTAGATAGTCAAAAAGATGAATAAATTTTTGGAATTCCTATATTAATAAAATGCATTAAAAGTGATGATAAATAAGATTAAAATAGAAAATTTATCAATTTTTAACTCAAAAAACGATATTTTAGTAGATAATATAAACTTGAACATTATAGAAAATGCTATAACAGCTATTATAGGCGAGAGTGGAAGTGGCAAAACTATAACAGCACATTCTATTATGGGATTATTACCACCTACATTAAAGTTTTCACAAGAAAGTAAAATTTTATATTATTATAATCATCATGAGGTAAATCTATTAAAAATAAATAAAAAACAATGGAGGACATTGAGAAGTAAAAAAATCAGTATGATTTTTCAGAATCCTATGTCTTCGCTTCATCCTTTGATCAAATGTGGAGAGCAAATAGCAGAAGTACTAAAAGTACACACTAACTATTCTCCAGCAAAACGAAAAGAAAATGTATTAGAAATTCTACAGCAAGTAGGCTTCGACAATGCAACAAGGATATACGATGCTTATCCACACCAGTTATCCGGTGGTGAGCAGCAACGTGTTATGATATCTATGGCTATGATTTCAAAACCAGAAATGCTAATCGCTGATGAACCTACTACAGCTCTTGACGCCCAAATACAATTAGAAATTATCAATTTGATAAAAGATCTAAAAACAAAATTTCATTGTACAGTTTTATTTATTTCTCATGATCTATCATTAGTACATTCCTTTGCTGACTATATTTATGTAATGAAAAGTGGAAAAATAGTTGAGCATGGACCTACCAATGTTATTTTCGAAAATCCATCAGAAGAGTACACACAGTTATTGCTGCGTTGTAAACCTACTCTCACTTACACCCCTTATAGATTGCCTACTCTTCATCAAAAATATGATTTTAATTTATTAAATGCTACAAAAAAATCAAATAATATCATCGGAGATATTGTATTAAATGTTGAAAATTTAAATGTTATTCATCAAAATAAAACAATCTGGGGACAAAAAGTTTATAATCATATTCTGAATAATATAAATTTTGATGTAAAATCTAATGAATGTCTCGGCATTATTGGAGAATCTGGTAGTGGGAAAACTACATTGCTAAAAACTATTCTTGGTTTGATAAAACCTGATAGTGGTTTAGTAGAATATAAAGGGGAAAAATTGGATATAATTAGCAATAGGACCAAGAATTTATTCCGTAGTATTCAATGGGTACAACAAAATCCATACACTTCATTACCACCTAATATGGCTATTGGCAAACATTTCAATGCCATATTAAAATTGCATAATATAGGTAAAAATGCTGACGAACGAAATAAGATAATTAGCGAAACATTAGAACTATGCCAAATGCCAGTAGATATTTTAGATCGTTATCCACATCAATTTAGCGGTGGACAATTGCAGAGATTAGCTATTGCCCAAGCATTACTAGTAAATCCAGAAATAATTTTATTAGATGAACCAGTATCATCGCTGGATGTGTCCATTCAGGCAGCCATAATAAATCTATTAAATGATATTAAAGACAATAAAAAAATTACTTATCTTTTTATTACACATGATATTATGCTGGCTAATTATTTCTGCGATAGCTTAATAGTTTTATATAAAGGTGAGATAGTAGAACAAGGATTATCAAAAGACATCATCAAAAAGCCACAACATAGTTACACGAAATTATTAATAAATAGTTATTAGCTTA
>JAGPGB010000021.1 GCA_018056215.1 Bacteroidales bacterium
AAACTTTTAAAAGTGATATTTTACATTTTTGGCAAAATAGTACATATTATTATTTTTTTTGCAATAACAAAATTTAAAATTATCAAAATAATGATACCAATAGAAGAATTTTATGCAGACCCACGAATAGTAGAAAATCTAAATGCTTGCATTAATTGTGGTGTATGTACAGCACTTTGCCCAGCTGCTGATTATTATGATTATGAACCTCGATATATAGAGCGTGTAGTGTTATCACATGATCCTGTAGCTTTAGAGGAGTTAATGTCATCAGATTACATTTGGTATTGTGGGCAATGTATGTCTTGCAAAGCACGTTGTCCTAGAGGGAATGCTCCAGGAGTAGTAATCAGTGCACTTAGATATTGGTCTCAGAAAACAGGTCTTTTTGCTAAAAGCAAAATGGGAAGAAATCAAGTGATAATAAAACAAACAATTGGTCAAAATCTTTATGACTTTGGCTATTGTGTGCATCCATCAAAAGTAACACATGAAGCTCATCCAGAACAGGGTCCAGTATGGGAATGGGTGTTTCACAATCAAAAAAAAGCTTATTCTCTTGTAAATGCTAATATTGATCAGGAAGGTGCTGGCCCTGTGAGAAAGATAACTGATAAAACTATGGAAGAAATTCATTCTATATTAAAAGGTACTGGCGCAATTGATTTTTGGGATCATATTGAAAAAACAGTAGCAGATTATGATAATAATAATAAAAATAAATAATTATGGAAGCAACAAATAAAGAAATTAACAATAAAATTTATTGGCGAGATTATGTGAAAGATATTCCCAAGAATGATTATTTCTTTTTTCGCAGTTGCATCAGACAAACATTTTTCCCTGGTGCAGAACAAATGTTTTTGAATATTTTAAAAAATAATCTAAACATTAATTATAAAGATGATCCTAATTTAACAACTTGTACTGGTATCGGTTATCATAGTGACATTATCCCTCTGGAAACTATCCATACTATTGTTGCTAGACATTTTTCTTTAATGAATGAATCTGGTTATTCAAATTTTGTAATATCTTGCGTTACTACATTTGGTGTGATGACAGAAGCACTAAATACGTGGCATGAATTCCCTGAAACTTTAGAAAAAACTAGAGAAAATCTTTATAAAACAACTGGAAGGACTTTTGAACCACCTAAAGCTATCGCTCATGCTAGTGATATAATTTACCTTTATAGAAATGAAATAGCAAATCAATTAAAATACAGACTTACTAATCAATACACTGGTGAACCATTAAAGGTTGTAGATCACGTAGGTTGTCATTATGCAAAGATTTTTCCACAACATGGTGTAGGTGGCGCAGAGTTTCCTAAAGTATTATCAGAAATGGTAAATGCTTGGGGTGGAGAAATAATCGATTACCCCGCTAGAAGGCATTGTTGTGGCTTTGGTTTTAGACAATATTTTATTAAAGAATCTCGTGGTTATTCTCTCACTCATTCACAAACAAAATTTGAAAGTATGGAACCATATCATCCTGATTTTATTATTACTAATTGTCCTGGTTGTAATATGTTTATGGATCGCTGGCAATATGTGATACAAGAAACTACTGGCAAAACATATTCTGAAGATGATAATGGCATTCCTGTTTTAACGTATGAAGAAATTGCTGCTTTATTATTAGGCTATGACCCTATTGAGATAGGTCTTTTTATGCATCAAACTAATGTTTTACCTTTATTAGAAAAATTAGGTATTGATTTCGATAAAGAACAATTCATTGCTATGCGTGCAGAAAGTATGCAATTACAACCTCAAATGTAAAAAATTAAATATTATGAAAAAAATAGCAGTCATTGGCGGTGGTGTTGCAGGTTTAGAAGTAGCTAAACAATTGCTACAAGCCAATATTCCCGTTACTTTAATCGAGCAAAGCTCTAAAATCGGTGGAAATATTAAAAATTATGCATACCTATTCCCAGATTTTTATAATGCTGAAGAATTGTTAAATTCTTACCATTATCTGATAACTGACCCAAATTTGCAATTACTTTTAAATACTGAAGTGGCAAAAATAGATTTTTCTAAAAAAATTTATAATATTTTAACAAAAGATGGTATTTCTATTCCTGCAGATGCGATAGTCATAGCTACAGGTTACAATACTTTTGATGCTAGATTAAAAGAAGAATTTGGTTATGGTATTTATGAGAATGTTATTACTTCAGTGCAATTAGAGCAAATGTTTAAAAATAAAGATATTAAAACTCCTAGTGGCAAAATACCTGAACGTATTGGTTTTATCCATTGTGTAGGCTCACGAGATGCTAAAGTAGGTAATACTTATTGCTCTCGTCTATGCTGTGTAACTGCTATCAAGCAAGCTATAGAAACTAAAAAGCTTTTGCCTTCTGTAGAAATTTTTTGCTTTTACATAGATCTACGTATGTATGGACTACTTTTTGAGGATTTATATTTAAGTGCTCAAAGAGATTACAATATTCAATTTGTACGTGGTAGACTTTCTGAAGCTAGTGAAATGATGGATAAGCGAATACAAATAAAAGCTGAGGACACTCTCATAGGTAAACCTCTACAAATGAGTGCTGATATGATCGTATTGATGGTAGGTATGGAAGCTTCTGACTTTTCTAAACAATTTAAATATCATAATGGATTAGATGTTAATGAGCATGGCTTTTTCAATCCTATTAATCCTCATAATTTGAGAAATTTGACTTCTAAAGATGGAATATTCCTTGCTGGCACTGCCATTGGTCCAATGTCTGTAGGTGAAACTCTAGACCATGCCAGAGGAACTGCACTCTCTGTACTTTCTTTCATTAAGGCAAATTAAATGATATTAGAATTTTTCAAAAAAATAAATTAAAATAATAGTTAATTATGGGTGATTTAGATTTCATAAAAGTTAAGCACTTGCACATAGATTATGATAGATTAGATTTAGATTTACTAAATAAAGTTTTACAAGAGGAGACTTCCTTTCAATGGTGTATTAGTTGTGGTTGCTGTACAGCAAGTTGTAGTGCTGGTAATCACACTACTTTTAATGTTAGACGTATCAGCCTACTACTACGAAGAGGAGAAATAGAAAGTCTAGAAAAAGAATTAGAAAAATGTATGCTTTGTGGTAAATGTACCCTTGTGTGTCCTCGAGATATTCAACTACGCAATGTAGTAATGAGCATCAAAAAAAATATTTTAAAATATAAAATGACAACCTTATGAAAACATATTTCCAATATCCTTTTTTAATAGGAATGATATTTTTATTTGCTTATCTCATATATTTATATGTGAGATGGTATACAAAATTATCTAAATACGATAAAGTGCGATTTAGAAAATTCTGGGGAACAAAAAAAGTATGGAAAGCTATTTATGATTCTATAAATGATGGCTTATTACACGCTAGTATATTTAAGAAAAATCCTGTATTAGGTTATATGCATATGAGCTTAGCCTTTGGTTGGTTTCTTTTAATAGTAATAGGACATTTAGAGGTAGTAGTAGCTAAAGGTGGATTAAATTTCCCATTTTATTATGCTATCTTTTTTAGATATTTCGAACCTGTGCATGCTACCACTATTGCTAAAATATTTGCTGCTGTAATGGATTTCTTACTACTATTTATTTTAGTAGGTGTAGCTTTAGCAATAACAAAAAGATTTTACAAAAAAATCTTTGGAATGAAACACACTACTAAACTGAAACCTCTCGACAAAATAGCTTTATATTCGTTATGGGCTATATTTCCACTTAGATTATTCGCAGAGAGCTGTAGTGCAGCAGTA
The DNA here is from genome assembly GCA_018056215.1 of Bacteroidales bacterium. GTDB lineage: Bacteria > Bacteroidota > Bacteroidia > Bacteroidales > DTU049 > DTU049. The sequence continues at coordinate 3,782 of JAGPGB010000021.1, forward strand.
TATCATAATGGTAGTTTTTTGACAAATACAACTGGAGCTTGGCTAGGTAATATTGCTAATTCACCAGTTATATATCAGAGTAGTTGGTGGCTATATTCATTTGCACTATGTTTCTTTTTTATAGCGCTTCCTTTTTCTAGGTATATGCACATCCCTACTGAGATTTATTATATTTTCCTTCGTAATGCGGGTATAAAAACAAAAAAAACATGGGAAAGCTATGCACAGATACAATTGTATTCTTGCTCTAGATGTGGAGTATGTTTAGATGCCTGTCAATTGTATGACGCTGGCATTTCTGATGTGCAATCTGTGTACTTTTTGCAATTTATTAGAAATAAAGAGGACGCAGAGAAACCACTATTTGGTTGTCTGATATGTGGTAGATGCCAAGTAGAGTGCCCAGTACATCTAAATTTGAATGATCTGCGAACAGCTCTACGTATAAAAGCTAGCAAACCATTAACTTTCTCCTATTCATATACTCAAAAACCAGAACAGCAAAGTGCAGATACTATTTATTTCGCAGGTTGTATGACACATCTGACACCCGGTATTAAAAAATCTATGGCAAAAATTTTTGATTATGTAGGCGAAAAAGTATGGTTCATGGACGAAGACAAATCTATATGCTGTGGTAGGCCATTAATGTTAGCTGGACAATATGATTCTGCGGCACAATTAATAGAAAAAAATACAGAATTAATAAAAGCCTCAGGTGCTAAAAACCTTATACTTTCTTGCCCTTATTGCTACAAAGTTTTTAAAGAAGATTATATGTTACCAGATATTAACATAAAATTTCATGCAAATTATATCAAAGAATTAATAGATCAAAAAAAATTGCCAGAAAGTAAATTAAATATTACAGCTATATATCACGATCCTTGTGAACTTGGTAGAGGTATGAATATTTATCAAGAGCCCAGAGATGTCATAGAACATTATTCTCATAGAATTCCACTACAAAAAAGTAAAGACAAAGACAGAGCTATCTGTTGTGGTGCTGGTTTAGGTGGTATAAATCTCACTGGTGACGCTAAAAATATAATGACCCACAATGCAATGACTTATTTTGATAAATTTAATCCTGATGTACTAGTGACTGCGTGCCCACTATGCAAAAAAACTTTTGTTAGAGACCGTAGAATAGAGGTTTTAGATATTGCTGAGCTTGTAGTGAAAGCTATTGAACAACCAAATGAGTTAAAAGCTCTACCTCACAGAGAAAAAAGCTACGCTATAACATAAAATCAAATTCCTTAAAATTTGATTTCTATTTAATTTTTATGAGGGACAATTAACCAATTGTTCCTCATTTTTAATGATTATGATTAATATTATTTATCACATTTTTTCTGGTGTTTCTATACCCAGTAAATTTAATGCATGTTTTATAATTTTTGCAGTATAAGCAGACAGGCTCAATCTCATGTTTTGAATATCTTTGTCAGATGCAGTTAAGACAGGAACATTTTGATAAAAACTATTATATTTATCTGCTAATCTATATACGTAATTAGCAATAAGCTCAGGCTTTTTATTATTGGCTGCATCAATTATCACATCTTTATAATTTAATAACTCAAAAAGTATTTTCCTTTCAAAATCATTAATATCATCATTTTTATATGAAAGCTCGGTAGCATTATCTACAGAGATACCTTTCTTAGATAATAAAGAATTGATTCGTGCAAAAGTATATTGAATAAAAGGTCCTGTATTCCCGTTAAAATCTAAAGAAGCTTTAGGATCGTATAAAATATTTTTTTTGCTATCAACTTTAAGAATAAAATATCTAATAGCCCCTTGCCCTATTTGTTCACAAATATGTTCTAACTCATTATTAGATAGATTAGTTAATTTTCCTGATTCAGAAGCTGTTTGCTTAGCTAAATCTTTTAATTCATCTAATAAATCATCAGCATCTACTACAGTGCCTTCGCGAGATTTCATCTTCCCCTCAGGCAGTTCTACCATACCATAACTGAAATGATAAATAATGTCTGCCCAATTATAGTTTAGTTTTTTTAGAATAGCTTTAAGTACTTTGAAGTGATAATCTTGTTCATTACCTACTACATAAATCATTTCATTAGGAGAATATTTCTGATAACGATGAATAGCAACTCCTATATCTTGAGTAATATACATCGAAGTACCATCATTACGTAAAAGAATTTTTTTATCTAATCCTTCATTAGTAAGATCAATAAATATAGCACCAGACTCATCTTGATGAACCAATTTTTTCTGTAAAGCAGATAAAATAATTTGTTTACCCAATTGATAAATTTGACTTTCCAAATCTACTAAATCAAAATGTACATTTAATCTTGTTAAAGTTTCATTAAATCCATCTAATACCCAATTATTTAGTTTTTCCCATAGTTCTAAAACATCTGGGTCTGCTGCTTCCCATCTTCTCAGCAATTCATATGCTTCTTGCATAATAGGAGCATTTTTTATAGCATCATCCTTGCTCATTCCTTGAGCTATTAAGAGTTCAGTTTGCTTTTTAAATTCTACATCAAAAGCCACATAATATTTACCTACCAAATGATCTCCTTTAGTGTGAGTATTTTCAGGAGTTTCGTTACTAAACCAATTTTGATAAGCTAACATACTTTTGCAAATATGTATACCTCGATTATTTATCAAATTAGCTCTAATAACGTTATATCCTAACTCCTCTAAAATATTACTAATTGCTGTACCTAAAAAAATATTGCGTAGATGACCGAGATGTAATGGTTTATTAGTATTAGGTGAACAAAACTCAATAATTATTGTTTTATTTTTACCAATTTTAGGGAAATTAAGAATTTGTTGTTTATTATCTAAAAAATAATTTATTAAAAATTTATCAGATAAACTAACATTGAGAAATCCTTTGATTATTTCATGATTTTTGATGATATCCTTATCGTAAAGGATCTGAGTAATTGCAGTAGAAAGCTCTTTTGGATTTAGTTTGGTTTTTTTTAATAAAGGAAAAAGATAAAATGTAAAATCACCTGTATGAGGGGGCTCGGTAGAGGTAATTTTAAGCTCTTCAGGATCGATGCCATAAAGGGCAAAAAAATCACTTAATAAGTTTTTAATAGTATCAATAAGCATAATAAAACTATTTTTTTACAAAAATAATAGTAAAAATCAATATTTCAATTTTCCTAATTGTGTCCAACCACCTTTTACCTTATCACCTAGATTGACATATAGTTCAGTATCTATAGGCAATAATAGATCTACTCTACTACCAAAACGAATTACACCAATAGTATCTCCAGCTTTAGCATATTCATTTTCGTTAATAAAAGTTATAACCCTACGAGCCATAGCTCCTGCGATTTGTCTCATTAACAATTGTTTGCCAGTATTTGATTGTATTATCAAGGTAGACATTTCATTTAGCATAGAAGCTTTAGCTTTACGAGCATGATAGTTATGGCCTCTTTGATGTTCTTTTTTTAATAATTTCCCATTACACGGCATAAAATTTAAGTGTATGCTAGACATACTCATAAAAATTGACAGTTGTATTCGTTCTTCATTGAAATATTTGTCTTCAAATATTTTTTCTATTACTACAACTTCACCAAAAGCAGGAGAATAAATAATATCATCTATTGGAGATTCTACTATTTTTTTAGGCTTTCTAAAAAATAGTACTACCCATAAAATTAATATTATCGCTGAAAGAATAGCTATGATTTTTATAAAAAGATAAATAGGTATCAAAACAATTCCTGTTGATAATAAAATAATAATAATAGAACTAACTAATATGTTACTATAACCACTAGGATGAATGCCTTTACCCATAAATTACAAAAATAAAATGATTAACAAATTCAAAAAGGTTACAAAAGGTACAGTAAATAAAATGCTATCTAATCTATCTAACATACCACCATGCCCTGGTAGAATATTTCCACTATCTTTAACTCCGATTTCTCGTTTTAGCTTAGACTCTAAAAGATCACCCATAGTAGCTAAAAAAGGAATTATAGCGACTATCCAATACAAATCTGTACGTTTCTCTATAAAGCTAAAATAAATAATAAATATTACATATGTCAATATAGCACCATAAATTACTCCTTCAATTGTCTTTTTAGGAGAAATATTTTTTGCTAGAGTATGTTTACCTAATAAAACACCCATCACATATGCCATTGTGTCAAATACCCAGATACACACAACTGTAATTAATAAATGATTAAAAGTATTTAAAAATTGTACAGATATTATCGGAATTATTATCCAAAAAAATAAAAAAGATAAAAATTTAAAAAAATTATTTATTGATATTTTAGAATAAAATAATAAATAGATAGTCTCTAATAGTAAAAATATAAAAAATGGTACAATTAGAAGCACAATAAAAGAACTAATAGTAGAAAAATTATTAATCGCAATATTAAAAAATGAGAAATCCTTAAATTTTAAATAAATTAATAATTGAAATATTATTAATAAAATGCCAGCAATAGTTGTAGTGATAGTAAATAATTTTTTTTCTTTAGAATCAGTATTTATCAATTTTATTAGCTCATAAGCTGCTAAAGAGAAAAACAAATAAGTAACTAAGGTAAGTAACCAACCGCCGAAATAAATAGCAGCTAACCATAAAGTACCATAAATAATGGCAGATAAAGATCTTTTTGGGAGATCCGAAAATTTTTTATTTTTTTTAACCTCATCTACCATGAAAAATGACTTTATTGATAATTAAGGATTTTGAGACTCATCATCAGAATTGTTATCAATATTATTAGATGTGTTAGAATCATCCGTTGTTGCATTTTGCACATTATTATTGTTATTTTCAGGTTCTACGAATATTTCACTATCAGGATCTGGCCAAGGGCGTTTTCCTAAAATAGCTTCTACATCTTCTCTAAAAATAACTTCTTTTTTGAGCAATTGTTGAGCAATTTGGCTAAGTTGATCTTTATGATTAGAAATAATATCAAAAGCTAATTTATAAGCGTCATTAATAATTTTTTTAGCTTCTTCATCAATTTTTTCAGCAGTTTTTTCACTATAAGGTTTTTGATAACCAAAGAATTCATCAGGTTGAGAATTATAGAAACTAATAGTTCCTATTTCTTCGGAGAATCCATAATAAGTAACAGCTGCATAAGCTTGTTTAGTAACAATTTCCAAATCATTCATAGCACCACTACTCACATCGCCAAAGAATATTTGTTCAGAAACTCGACCACCGAGAGCAGAAGCCATTTCGTGGAGCAATTGTTCTTTAGTAATAATATTCCTTTCAGTAGGTAAGTACCATGCAGCGCCAAGAGCTTTGCCACGAGGAACTACAGAAACTTTCACTAAAGGATGAGCATATTGTAGAAACCAGCTCACAGTAGCATGTCCAGACTCGTGATAAGCAATGATTTTCTTTTCTTCAGGAGTTATAATTTTATTTCGTTTTTCTAAACCACCTATAATACGATCTATAGCATCATTAAAATCAGACATATCTACAGCATTTTTATTTTTTCGTGCTGCTATTAGAGCTGCCTCATTACATACATTAGCTATATCAGCACCAGAGAAACCAGGCGTTTGACGAGACAATATTTTAATATCTACATCATTAGATAATTTAAGAGGTCTTAGATGAACTTTAAAAATTTCTTCTCTTTCCTTTAATTCTGGTAAATCTACATATATAGTTCTGTCGAAACGTCCTGCACGAAGGAGAGCTTTATCAAGTACATCAGCTCTATTAGTTGCTGCCATAACAATAATTCCAACATTAGCGCTAAATCCATCCATTTCGGCTAATAATTGATTAAGGGTACTTTCACGTTCATCATTAGCACTTGTAATTAAAGTTTTGCCTCTAGCTCTACCAATAGCATCTATTTCATCTATAAAAATGATACAAGGAGCTTTAGCTTTAGCTTGTTCGAAAAGATCTCTTACCCTTGCAGCACCTACACCTACAAACATTTCTACAAATTCACTACCACTCATAGAAAGGAATGGCACTCCAGCCTCACCAGCAACTGCTTTGGCTAATAAGGTTTTACCAGTACCCGGAGGTCCAACGAGTAAAACACCTTTTGGTATTTTGCCACCAAGTTTAGTATATTTAGATGGATTTTTGAGAAATTCAATAATTTCTTGCACTTCTACTTTAGCTTCATCAAGTCCAGCTACATCTTTAAAAGTAACATCAATTTTTTTATCACCTTCTACAACCTTTGGTTTAGACTTTCCTACATTAAAAACTCCACCACCTGGAGCATTTTTAGTCAAAGATCTAGCAATGAAAAACCATAGAAGTATTATTAATGCAAAAGTAATAATCCACCCAAAGATATCTCCCCAATAATTTCTGACTTTCTTGGTAGTAACAGGAAATTGATATGACTCAATGATTTTTTGTTTTTCACTAGGTAATTTACCTATTGTATCGTTCTGAATAGCACTATAAACAGTTTCATAAAGTTGTTTTTCGAAATTTTCGGGACTTATAAATGGATATTTATATATTAATTCTGTAGCTACAGGCGATGAAAAAATATTGTTTTTTGTGTCCGTTTTTTGCTGATTATCCTTTTTGGGATAAACTAAAGCATATTCGTTATTTACAACCTCAATTTTTTCAATACTTTTTTGTCGAATTAATTCTTCTAATTTAAACCAACTAATTTCTTCTGTTTGAGTGTTTTGTGGTGTATAAAAGAATAAAACCACAAAGATTATAATTATAATGATATAAACCCAGTAGAATGATTTATTATTTTTCAAAGGTTTTGAATTTTTTGCCATAATTTTTTTATCAATTTAAATAATTCACTTTTTTTTATTTTAATTTTAACTAAAAATTTATAATATTATTATATGACTTCATCATATTTCTCAATTTCAGTATCTGCCCATAAATTTTCTAAATTATAAAATCTACGTGATTTCTCTAAAAAAATATGGACAATAATATTATCATAATCTATCAATATCCATTCCGCATTTTGCATGCCTTCAATATGATGAGGACGATAGTAATATTGCTTTCTAAGGTCATCTACTAAATTCTCAGCAATACTTCTGATTTGTAATGGAGATGTACCATGAGCTACAATAAAGTAATCACAAAAAGTATTTGGTATAGTTTTCATATTAATAGTAACTATATCTTGAGCTTTTAATAAATATAATGTATTTAAAATTTTTTCTTTGGATATTTCTTCTTTCACTAATATTTTATTTTGCATTCTCTCCTTACCTTTTAATTTTTTTAATTATTAATAATAATTTTACAAAAAATAATTTTAAAATATTTTTGCAAAATTAATAAATAAAATCGTAATGAATATAGAAATAAAAAAAATTGATACAACAGAATCAACAAATAAAGAAGCTAGTAACTATTGGCAAAATGTAGCTCCAGACACAATGGTCCTTTTTTATACATGGAATCAGACAAATGGCAGAGGACAAGGAAATAATAAATGGTATAGTGAACCTTATAAAAATATCACTGCTACAATATTATGGAAAATGCAGCAACCAATTTCACTATCAGAAATACCATTATTTGCATTCAGTGAATGGTTAGCAATAACAATATGTAATGAATTGAGTAATTATCTAACATATCAAAAAATCAAAATAAAATGGCCAAATGATATAATAATAGACAATAAAAAAATAGGTGGTATATTAATAGAAAACATAATCATAGGGCAAGAACTAATAGCAATAATAGGAGGTTTTGGAATAAATATAAATCAAGAAAAATTTCCACAAGGACTTACAAACGCAACATCTCTAAAACTTTTAACACAAAAAAAATATAACGAAAAAGAAATATTAATGAAAATATTCAATAAAATAAAAGAAAGTTCTGAAAATATAATAAAAGATAAAGAAAAAATACATGAAACATATAAAAAATACGTACTAACAAATGAAATCCAAAAAGGAGAAATTTTAAAAACCAAAGAGATGATAGAGATGAGTATAATTGATATAGAAACAGATGGGGCAATAATAATAAAAGCAAAAAAAGGAGATGAAATAAGGAGATATTATCATCATGAATTTAGAGTAAGTTATTGAAAGGTGGTAGTGGAAGGTAATTTAAATGTTATAGATTAAATATGTTAATGACATCAGAGCACTGTACCGCTCCCACGCCCGCCTATCCGACGCTGCCAAGTTCAGTATCCTCCCCGTATCTTCTATTATCTTCTCCGCTAGATACTTTCCTCTTACTACAAACCACATTATATAGTTTGTCAAATACTTCGTCGCTACTCCACGAAACTTATAATAAATCCACCCCACAAAATCTGTTATCTTCTGATGAATGGTTGATACGCTATATATACCTTGCTTCATCTTGTTTTTGTTAGTTATTTCTTTATGTTTGATGTGCTCCGCATTTACTGTCTTGAACGCTTTTTTATTACTGCTACATACAACTGAATTATCTGATATTCGTGATTTTAGAAAATCAGATATGTGGTCAGCTTGCACTCGATTATCTTCTAATTTTTTAAAAAGTATATTTCCACTCCTATCTGTTGCAGCTAATACTGCCACTTTAGTTGGCTTCTTTTTCTTTAACTTTTTTA
>JAGPGB010000233.1 GCA_018056215.1 Bacteroidales bacterium
AGTATCCTTTTATCTTTTACAATTACGCATCCAGCTCTCCCTCTATCACAGGTTGCCCTAGTAGCTACAGTATTCATTATTTCTATGAAATACTCATCCCAGCTAGGTCTATGATATATTTGCCCTTTTTCTTTACTATTCACTTTTGATTTTATTTCTTTTAAAACTATAGATATTTGATCATATAATTGCTGAAAAGTACCATTATTTTCAATATAATAATCTGCTAGTTCCATACATTTTATTATGTTTTGTTTATTAGGATCGTCATTTTGCATTTCTTCATTTTCTTGAGCGATGAAAGTGGAATAATCTACATTATCAGTCTCTGAACCACGTTGTCGAATGCGAGAATATCTGATTTTAGGATCTGCATCTATTGCTATTAAGAAAAAATTATCTTTACGTTTTAATGCTTCTACCTCTCCTACAGACCTTATGCTTTCAATAATAGTATTTTTATTGGATTTCAGAGCTTCTGAATATAATTTTTCTACAATGTAAGCATTGCCATATTTCTCTCGTAGCTCATTAGCTAATTGTCTCATTGTATCTCTATTAATAGGTAAATTTCGCTTTTGCAATTCTTTTATTAGAAATTTACGAACGCTTAAGTGTTGAAAATCTTCATTTTTTATAAGATAATTAACTACTGTATCTTTACCTGCGCCTAGTGTACCAGTTAAACCTATTACGATCATTTTTTTACAAATTTAAATAAAAAATAAAAATAAAAAAAATGGTGCATTTTTTCTACATTAAATGCACCATTTATATGTTAATAAAAATTTTTAGAAAAATTAGTTACTATTTATAGTTTTGTTATAAAATACATAATCATTATCTATGACATCTAGAACTATTGGAGAGTCATTTTTGATTTTTTCAGCTATAATCATTTTAGATAATTCATTAATAACGTATTTTTGGATAACTCTTTTTATAGGACGAGCACCCATTAATGGATCGTAGCCCTCATTTGCAATATGTTCCACAGCTTCTTCAGTATATACAAATGTATAACCATTTTTTGTTAACATTTCGTTAACTTTATTTAGCTGCATTCTTACAATAGCTTTTATTTCTTCTCTGGTGAGAGGTTTGAAGACCACAATTTCATCAATTCTGTTCAAAAATTCTGGTCTGATAGTTTTACGAAGTAATTCTAAAATTTCATATTGTGTTCTTTCGAAAGTTCTATTTTCTTCACCTGGTAGCATACTATCGAAATTTTCTCTTATAATATCAGCACCAAGGTTAGAAGTCATTATGATTATAGTATTTTTGAAATTTACAGTTCTACCTTTGTTATCTGTCAATCTTCCATCCTCGAGTACTTGTAGAAGTATATTAAAAACATCACGATGAGCTTTTTCTATTTCATCTAGTAAAACTACACTGTACGGTTTTCTACGCACAGCCTCAGTTAATTGTCCACTTTCATCATAGCCTACGTAGCCAGGAGGTGCACCTATTAATCTAGATACACTGTGTGGCTCTTGATATTCAGACATATCAATTCTAATCATATTATTCTCATCATTAAAAAGTAACTCCGCGAGAGCTCGAGCAAGTTCAGTTTTACCTACACCAGTAGAACCTAAGAACAGAAAAGAGCCAATAGGCTTATTAGGATCGCTTAGTCCACTTCTACTGCGACGTATAGCATTAGCGACAGCTTCGATAGCATGATCTTGTCCCACAACTCTTTTGTGTAACTCATTTTCTAGATTTAATAATTTTTCTTTTTCACTTTGCAAAAGTCTTGTCACTGGGATACCTGTCCATTTAGCAACTATTTCAGCAATATGTTCTGCATTCACTTCTAGAGAGATAAGTGGTTTATCTCCTTGAATTTCTTTAAGTTTTTGCTCTAAAAGTTTAATATTTTCTTCAGCTTCTCTCAAAAGTCCATATCTTATTTCAGCTACACGTCCATAGTCAGCAGAGCGTTCAGCACGTTCTGCTTCTAATTTTAGATTTTCTATTTTTTGTTTATTTTGTTGTATTTGCTCGATTATTTCTTTTTCTTGCAACCATTTAGCTTTAAGTGTATTAAATTGTTCATTGAGCTCTGCAAGTTCTTTTTCAATAATTTGTAATTTAGTAGGTTCATTTTCACGTTTTATAGCTTCGCGTTCTATCTCTAATTGTCTAATACGTCTATTAAGTTCGTCCATTTCTTCTGGCATAGAGTTCATTTCTAATCTAATACGTGCAGCAGCTTCATCTATTAGGTCTATAGCTTTATCAGGTAAATGTCTATCAGAAATATATCTATGAGAAAGCTCTACAGCTGCTATGATAGCCTCATCACGTATTCGCACTTGATGGTGATTTTCGTATCTTTCTTTTAGTCCCCGTAAAATGCTTATACTATCTTCGGGAGAGGGTTCATCTACTAAAACTGGTTGGAATCTTCTTTCGAGGGCTTTATCTTTTTCAAAATATTTTTGGTATTCTGCCAGAGTCGTAGCACCTATAGCTCGCAGCTCTCCACGTGCCAATGCTGGTTTTAGAATATTAGCAGCATCCATTGCACCTTGTGTAGCTCCAGCACCAACTAAAGTATGTATTTCATCAATAAATAGAATTATTCTTCCCTCACTTTCTACTACTTCTTTGATAACTGCTTTTAGACGCTCTTCAAATTCTCCTTGATATTTTGCTCCAGCTATCAGAGCTCCCATATCTAGAGAATAAACAACTTTATCTTTTAGATTGTCGGGTACATCGCCATTAACTATTCGGTTTGCTAATCCTTCTACAATTGCAGTTTTACC
>JAGPGB010000022.1 GCA_018056215.1 Bacteroidales bacterium
ATCATTATTTACATTTTATGATATATATCAAAATTTGTATTTTTAATATCTTTTTGTTATATTTTTGTACTAAATAATTAAAAACAACAATATGAAAAGGATTGTAATTTTAGGTGGTGGTACTGCAGGGACTATAATGGCAAATAAATTAAGAGAAGCCCTAGAAAGAAATGAATGGGAGATTACGCTGGTAGATAAAGACAAAACACATTATTATCAACCTGGTTTTTTATTTATACCTTTTGAGATTTATAAAAAGCAAGATGTTATAAAGCCCAAAATGGATTTCATACCTGCAGGCATTGATATGATATTTTCTGAGATTGATAGGATTGATGCTGAGAATAATCAAGTGATACTGCTAGACGATAAGCACATCAAATATGATATTTTAATTATAGCTACAGGCACAGACATCAGGCCAGAAGAAACCCCAGGACTAAAAGATAAACTATGGTACAACAAAATTTTCGACTTTTATAGTTTAGATGGTGCCTTAGCGTTAAGAGATTTTTTGAGAGGTTGGGATGGAGGCACTATGGTTGTAAATATAGTAGATGTCCCTCATAAATGTCCTGTAGCTCCATTGGAATTTTCTTTTTTAGCTGATGAATTTTTTACTAAAAAAGGTATAAGAAATAAAGTAAATATTAAATATGTTACTCCACAAGCAGGTGCTTTTACTAAACCTCGTGCTAATAAGATGCTTAGTGGCCTTTTAGAAGAAAAAAATATTGAAATTATCCCAGATTTTTATATTGATAGAGTAGATAATGATAAATCGAGTATTATCGCTTATGATGGTCGAGAAATTCCCTTTGATTTACTTACTGTAGTGCCATTAAATATGGGTAGTGATGCTATTGGTAGAAGTGGATTAGGAGATGACCTCAATTATATTCCAACTAATAAGTATACTCTTCAGAGTGAAAAATTTGAAAATATTTTTGTAATTGGAGATGCTGCCAACTTACCTACTTCTAAGGCTGGTGCTGTAGCTCATTTCTCTTCAGATATTTTATTTGAAAATATTATGAGTTTTATTGAAGGTAGACCCTTACGTGCTAAATTTGATGGACATGCTAATTGCTATATAGAAACAGGCTATGGCAAAGGTTCTTTGATAGATTTTAACTATGAGACAGAACCACTTCCAGGTACTTTCCCATTACCAGGTGTAGGACCTTTTGGGCTATTAAAAAATACAAAAATGAATCATTACGGTAAGATTATGTTTCGTTGGATGTACTGGCACTTGCTATTGCCGGGTAAAGAGTTACCTATAGAACCTTTGATGACAATGGCTGGTAAATGTGAAAAATGTTAATTATTATGGAAGAAATTGCTATACAAAATCAAATAAATGAGCTTAATGAAAAAGTAGATACTCTACTAGAGTATATTATAGCTCAAAATAAAAAAAATCAAGCTATAGATGATTTCATTGATGATGCATATAAGGTTGGCATAGATCTTTTCAAAACTACTGCAGTAGAGTTAGATAATCATGGTGTAGAAGTTGATATGGATGAAGTTAAAATTCTTATTTTTAAATTGTTAAAAAATATTCAAACTTTTAATACTTTGATAAATATGCTAGAAAGTATGGTAGATTTAATGAAAGACGCTACACCTATAGCTCGTGAGATGATTATAGATCTTACATATCAATTAGATAAATTAGAAAAAAATGGAACTATAGAATCTTTGAAAACTATTACTACTAATCTAACCAATCCAGATTTATTACAATCTTTAGCAAAAATTTCATCTGCTATAACTAATGTGAAACCAGATGAAAAATTAGATAATATCTCAATGTTCAAATTAATGAAATCATTGAACAATCGAGAGGTTAAAAATAGCTTAAGCTATTTAATAAGAATTTTACAAGAAATTAACAAAAAACAATAAAAATTATGGCAACAAAAGTAATAGCAGGCAAAACTGTTAATGTAAATGAAGAAGGCTATCTTTTAGATCCTAAAGAATGGACTATAGACATAGCACACGAAATAGCAAAAGAAGAAGGCATCACTCTTACACAAAAACACATAGATGTCATTAACTTTATAAGGGATAAAGTACTAAACGGTGAAACACTGTCTATGCGTTCTATTAGTAAGTCTGGAATTATTTCTGTAAAAGAGTTATATGAATTATTTCCAGGTACTCCTCTGAAATTAGCATGCAAAATAGCAGGTGTACAAAAGCCAGCTTCTTGTGTATAATAATTAATAAAATTTAAAAAAATATGGAAAAAGAAGAATTCCCCTTAAAAAAAGTATGCATTATTTGCTCTAAAGGTTCATTAGAAAGTGTATATCCAGCTTTAGTTTTAGCTAATGGTGCACTATTAGAAGGTATAGAAGTAAAATTATTTTTTACTTTTTTTGGATTAGATGCAATTAATAAAAAATTTAACAAAAAAATCCACACTCCTGTAGTTGGTAATCCAGCATTACGTTTACCTGGTAATATCCCATTCCCCACCTTACTTGGCATTTTACCTGGTATGGAGGACCTCACTACTGCTATGATGAAACATACAATGAATAAATTAGATATTCCTACTGTACCAGAATTTATCGAATATATAAATGCTGGTGGCGGCGAAATATATGCTTGCAAACTAGCTATGGATATGTTTGGCGTTAAAAGAGAAGATCTCGTTGACGAAGTAAAAGATGTGTTAACAGTAGGTGAATTTTATGCTAAATGTGGCGGTCAAGGTACTCAGATTATTTTTATTTAATTAGTAATTTGATTTATTTTAATAGCAAAAGAGAGGTGGTTTTTTTAATCCATCTCTCTTTTTTATTTTATTAAAATTATTGCATTAGTCGTCTAATCAATAACTAAAATATTACTGATAATGTATCAGTGATAGATATTCCTCATAAGAGTTCATTTAGATTTTTAATAAAAATTCCTTAAAAAATCTCTCTTTTCCAACTATCAAAAGCAAGATACAAAAATTTTAGTACATCTTATTAGCTAGACAATATCAATATATTAATTGATTTATTACCTCTAAATGGTCTTCTATTACTACGTTAATGTTTTCTATATTATCATCTAATTTTAATTCTTTCGCAAAATAAACCTTAATATTCTCCCCTATATTTATTTTACAATCATTTTGAAAAAATACTTCTACCTGTGGTAAATAGCCAAATTGTCGGTCATAAATGATGATTAAACATTTGAATTTTTGAGACTGATATTGAAAAGCACCAGCATAGATGCCAGTAGGAGGAATAATTTTCTCTTCTTCATCAGTTTGTACAATTATTTTAGTTAATTCTTTATCAATTTTTTCTATATTTAAAACTTTACCAAAAAAAGGAAAATGAGATTGTAAATAAGCATTAGCTTTTTGAATTAATCCCTGGCTGAGTGTCTGTCTGATTCTAGTAGATGAAACCGTCTCTTGATCTATTTCTTGTTGTGGTATTTCCTCTACCATGAAGCCAAAATAATCTTTCATCTCGTATAAATATTGATAATCTCCTTGTTTATCATAGCCAAAATGATGATTAAATCCCACTACTATAACTTTAGCATGCAGTTTATTTACTAAAAAATTTCTAACAAATTGCTCCGCAGAAACTTTAGAAAACTCATAAGTAAAGTGAATTATAAACAAATGGTCTAATTTAGTTTCTTGTAATAAATGAATTTTTTCATTTTGTGTACAAATCATTTTTAGATTTTTACCTAAAGTATCAGGATATAGCACTTTGCGTGGATGTGGATAGAATGTAATAAGCACGGACTCACCATTAACTTTTTCACTTAATACTTTTAACCGTTTTAGAATAGCTCTATGTCCAGCATGCACACCATCGAATGTGCCAATAGTTACTACTGGGTTTAGTATTTTATAATCTTCATCAAAGCTATAATGTATTTCCATTTTTTAAATTAAAATATCAATTATTAACAGTTTTATTTATTAAATTGGGTGAAATATGCTACTTTTTCTAAAGATGTTATCATGTCATATTCTTCGAGATAAACATTAGAAGGTACTTTGAGAGGTATGGTAGTAAAGTTCAGAATTCCTTTAATGCCAGATTTTATCAATATTTCAGACACTTCTATTGCTGCGGTCGTTGGTACAGTTAATACAGCGATATTAATATTTAATTCTTTTATCAAAGAACCAGCATCATTAATAGAATAGCAAGGAATACCACAGCACATTTTGTCAATTTTATTCTGATCATTATCAAAGCAAGCAATGATTTTGAGATATCTATTTTTATCTTTTAAATAATTTAGCATAGCCCTACCTAAATTGCCAATACCTACTAGAGCCACATTCTGCACAGTATTTCCATCAATTATTGAATTAATTTTTTCTATTAATTGATTAACTTCATAGCCACGTCTGAGAGTTCCATTATACCCTATCAGCATCATATCTCGTCTAACTTGCTCTGGAGTAATATGAATCAAATTAGCTAGCTCATGTGAATAAATGTAACCTTTTTGGTCGTAATTTAAAGTTATTAAAACCCTTCTATATTTGCTTAAACGTTCTATTGTTTTTTCTGGTAATACCATAGAAATTAAATTTTAAATATTAATTAATCGCTTGATTAGTGTTAGTATTTTTTGGTAAAATTATAGTAAATTCAGTAAACTCATTTAATTTACTTGCTACATCTATAGTACCATTATACAGCTCTATCATCCTTTTAACTATTGACAGCCCCAATCCTGTACCAGAGAGACGTCTAGATTTAGCCTCTACACTTCTATAAAACTCATCAAAAATTTTGGATAAATCATCTGGAGCGATGCCAATGCCTGTATCTTTAATTTTTATAATAATGCTACTATCTGTTTCTTCACCTTTAATAATTACTTTACCATTATTTTTGTTATATTTTATGGCATTATTTATTAAATTATTAAAAAGGATTTCCATTTCATTTTTACTAGCAAAAAAATTTAAAGAAGTTTTAATATCTATATCGAAACTTATAGATTTCTGAATAGCTAATGGTCTCTGACTATCTACGCAAAAAATAATTACATCTTTTAAAGATAAAAATTCTTTTTCTCCAATAGTTTTATCAGAATTCAAATTTGTGAAATCAAGAAGATCCATAATGAGAGCTCTCATATCATCGAGTTTATTTAGCATTTTATCTATTAAATCCATATAATTATCAATATTAGGGCCTAATTGTTTTTCTTTCATCATCATCATATATCCTTCTAAAGTATTAATAGGAGTTTTGAGCTCATGAGACAGAATAGATAAGAATTTAAAGCGGATCTTACGAGCTTCTCTATCCATATCTTTAAGGATATTATTCAGATATATTTGTTTAGTAGCCGTTTCAATAGCATTTTTTAATTCTCCTGGAGTGAAAGGTTTAGGTATAAAATCAAAAGCACCATGTTTAGTGGCCTCTAAAGCAATATCTAATGAAGCAAAAGAAGTGATAATAAGGATTTTGATATTTGGATAATGTTCATTTATATACGGCATAATATCTAGTCCTTGCATACCTGGCAGTTTATTATCTAGCAAGATAATATCTATGGATGTATCTTTTAGAATTTCTAAAGCTTTCTCTGCACTATCGGCCTCATGAACATTTATTTCAATGGGCTCATCTAAAAAAGGAAAATCAATATGATAATTAGTCAATGCCCTTTTAATGGCCATTCTTATTCCTTCCTCATCATCTACTATCAAAACATTATATGTCATAATACTATTTTTTTATGGTTATTAACTGCTCAATAATTTTATTCAGCACATCAGGTCTGATACCTTTTTCACAATATTTATCTATTGGCAAAAGCTCTGGAGAGTTTTTAAACTCTTGAGAAAAAGAATATCCTGTTTCATTTGTAATAGCTGTTAACAAAATTATTGGTATCTCTGGAGAAATTGCTTTAATTTTTCTAGCTAATTGTAAGCCACTATCATCCTCCTCCATCATAAGATCTAAAATTGCTAAATCGAAATGTAAATCTTTTAATCTACTCTCTGCAGATCTCTGTGATGGCAAATATATAGTATCATACCCAAATTTATTTAAATAAAACAACATTTGGTCAGCAAAATCTGGATCATCATCTACTAATAAAATTTTTATTTTTTCCATATATATTTATTATTAAAAAATTAAAAAACAAATTAAAAAATTTGATACTATACAAAATATTATAATTTTTTTCATTACATATTTAAACATCGCTCACATTTTTAAATTCATTGAAATAACTTATTATTTTCATTTTCCACATATTTTTTCATTATTACACTACTTAATTTCGCCAATCCTCCCATTCTCCAAGTCTTCTCATCACCTCATCTCACAATCACCTATTCTCCATTATTTTCCTTTACCTTGCGGTATAAAAATAAAAAATTTTGTATAAGTTGGTCCTTTAGTAGGATCGGCATTACTCTCTACTTCTATCTTGCCTTTATGCATTTTTATAATACCATAAACTGTAGCCAATCCTAATCCAGTACCTTTGCCGACAGGTTTTGTAGTAAAAAATGGTTCAAAAATTTTAGTCAAATTATTATTCGGGATACCTATACCATTATCATAGACTGTCATCACTAAATAATTATCTTTTGTTTGTGCTTCTAGAATTATCTCGCCCTTATTACTATTAATAGCATCGATAGAATTTTGTATCAAATTAGTAATCACTTGTAGCATCTGCTCCACATCTATATTGGCTTCTAATGTAGGAGGATTTACATTTATTTTTACTTCAATATTTTCGGGTACTACGACAGAGTGTGTAGCTTTATTAAAAAGTTCTTCGATAGCAATTTTTTCATATTGCACTTGATTTTTTCTGGCAAAGTTTAATAAACCTCTAACTATTTGCCTACATCTCTCAGCCTGAGAAACTATCATTTCCAGATCTTTTCTTTTAGGATCTTCAGGTGGACATTCATCATATAAAATATTAGCATACATAATGATGACGCCTAATGGATTATTCAATTCATGAGCTATACCAGCACTTAGTTGTCCCATAGTAGCCAATTTTTCAGTTTTTTTAAGAGCCTCTTGAGCATCTTGTAATTCTTTATTAGAAATATTAAGCTCTTCTAATAAACTATGCAATCTATCAATAGTATATGGCAAGCACATTTCAGTTTCAGCTAAGCCTTTGATTATAGCAATAGCATGCTCTCTACATGTATTATAGCCACAAGCACCACAATTAAGTTCATCTTCAGACGTTGTTTTTCCTAATTCTATTAAAACAGATCTAATCTCATCCTCGCTAGGAATAAGGTCTATAATAGGTGTAGGTATATATTTTACAGATAAATCTATGGTATCGAGCCAATAATCTAAATCATTCTGCCACTGCTGCCAATCTATATTTTTTAATTTTCTTTTAACATAATTAGATACGAAAGCTTCTTTAGCAAATCTATTACTGAGAGATGTAGTACCAGGCCCCATAATGCAACCATCACAACAAAGTAATTCTAGATGTTCCTCACCCCAGGTTTTAGAATAGAATTCTTTCAAAGCTTCTTGAAAATCTTCGCGACCTTCAGCAGCGATGATGTTACTTTTATATAATTTATCATCAATATCCACAGTTTGTATAAGACCTCTAGATACTGGGAAAATAGCACCTAAGCCACCATATGGAGGATCAAAATTAGCAGGTTCTATCACATCTTTATTGATATTACTTTTTTGTAATAAACTCCTAAGTTCTCTATAAGTAATTTTGTAGTCTACCTCATCCCAATCATCTTTTTTAGCAATGCAGGGACCAATAAAAACAGTTTTAATATCATTATTAAACATAGTTTTTACGACTCTATTCATAGCATTCATAGGTGAGCATACAGGTAAAAGATTATCAGTTAGCTCTGGATAATATTTTCTCACAAATTTCACAATAGCAGGACAATCAGAAGTAATATACTGCAGATTACTCTCACTGCCAACCAATTTTTTAAAAGTATGAGCAACAAGGTCTGCACCAAAAGCCACTTCAAAAACATAATCAAAACCTAATTTCTTAAGTACACCAACAAAATTTTGATGTGTTTTAAAATCAGAAAATTCTGATGGGAAACTAGGAGCCACTAAAGCAGCCACTTTTTCATTAGTATGCAAAAGATCATCTACTTCATCAGAATGTTTAACATAATCTTTAGCTCCTTGGCTACAAACTTTCACACAATTACCACAGGTTATACATCTATCTGGCAAAATATCTGCTTGTCCATTAAATATTCTAATAGCTTTAGCGGGACACTCTCTCACACAAGTATAACAAACCTTGCATCTATTCTGAACAGTAAAAACTAATTGATGATATTCTAAATTTATGCCCTCCATAGTGCCTCCTCTTTTATTAAATCTTTATTAATATTGTAAATTTGTGAAATTAATGGATTTTTTGAAGAAAAAATTTTTTTCATTTTATATTTAGATTGAAAAAGTCTTCCTCCGCCATTTATGCAACCATCATTACATGCCCAGCATTCTATTAATGATAAACTATTCCGAGAAAATTCATTTTTGAAAAATTTATTTATTTCTTCTATAGTGCTCAAACTGACTAAAGAATATTTATCTTTATTAATTAAAAAATCAATATTTTTATTATCTTTTTGTCCTGTTAAAAAGAAATTAATCTTTGAACCATTCTCTAGTTGCATTTTAGATTCATTAGCGATGATTTTTAATAAATTATACATAGAAATATCTGCATAAAGTCCACCAATAGAATATGAATAATTATTTTTTGATTTAACATTTGGCATTAGATCATTTAACTGTTCTAGAGTATATCCATTACGAAGTAAATATGTTAAAAAATCTCTGACATTAGCAACAGTAATATTATAAGTTAAACTGCTATAATTCTGAAAAATTTCATTTTTATAAGCAGAGCAATTAGACAATATAAGTATAGGATTATCACTACCAGCTAATTTGATAGCTGCATCTAGTGGTGCAGACGTCTGGCTAATATACTCAGATAGCTCTGGAAATTTTTGTTTAAGATATTCTAAACTTGCTGGACATAAATTAGAAATAACTGGAGCCTTTAGATTTTTTACTGCTAAATAATCCATATAGAGTTTAGCGTCAATAAATTCGCCCAAATTAATTAAATTTTTAAATCCTAAAAATTGACATAAATTTATAAATGACAAAACTGGAGTTTTAGTAAAATTAGTATTTATTTGAGACATTAAACTATAAGCAGCTGCTGGATCAAAAATCAATGTAGTTTCTTTAGGTAGAATATTAATAGCATCGAGATAAGATTTTTCATATAAAGCACTTGTAGGGCAATGATAAGAACATTGTCCACAATGAAAGCAATTTGTTAAATTGATTGGTTTGCCCATAGTAGAAATAATAGTTTTTTTAGTACCAATAAATGCATGATTAAAAATGTCGCAATGCATCATTTCATTACATATTTTCACACAAATACCACAAGAGATGCATTTGTTTATATTTTTAGCTATTACAGGGTTAGAAACATCTTTTTCTTTTGCTGTAGTAGGTATAAACCTCCATATCATTTCATTAACGCCATATTGCAAAGCATAATTTAGCAAACTACATTTTACAGATTTTTGACAAGTATTACACTCCAAAGCATGCTGTGACAAGATCAATTCTAGTACATTTCTACGAATGTCAATCAATTTGGGAGAATGAGTATAAATTTTTAAAGGATTATTGACATTGATAGTGCAAGCCTGTATAGGTTTATTAAAACCCTCTATCTCTACTACACACAGTCTACAAGCATAGTTAGGCGATACATTCTCTAAATAGCAAAGATGGGGAATATCATATCCTAATGATAATAAGGCATTTAATAAATTAGTACCAGATTCTATTTTGTATTCTTGGTCATTAACAATAATATTAATTTTCATTTTTTTAAATTTATAGCTGAGAATTTACAAATATTTTCACAACGTCCACATCCCACACATTTACCATCTATGATCACAAATAAATTTATTCTTTTTTCGATGATAGCATTTACGGGACATTCTACTAAACAAAGGCCACAACCAGTGCACAAATCCTCATTTATCACATATGATCTCAAACCCACGCATTTAAAAGATCTACAATATTTGTCAAAAATATGTTCTTCTATTTCTTCTCTGAAAGCAGCATAAGCAGAAATAAAAGGTTGAGAAAGACTTTTGCCCAATGCACACAATGAAGATTCAGTTACAGTTTTATCCAATTTATTAAAAGACAAAATAGTTTTTAATCTATATAAAGCGAAATGGGGAATTTGCGGATTATTAGCTTGAGATAAATAATTAACAAGCTCAGACCACACTCTAGATCCATATAAACAAGGGATACATTTACCACAGCTTTGCTCAGTTAATATTTCAGCAATATGCTGTAGCAACTGTACAACGCATTGATTATCTGAGAAAGCAAAAATAGTAGACGTGCCCAAATAATTGGTTTCTTTTTCAATATCATACAGAGATTTTTCTAAATTATTTAATCCAAAAAACCTCCCAGTAATTCCACCAATATGAAATCCTTTAATATCAATTTGATTTTTTAGTCCACCACCTATTTTAAAAATAACATCTTCTATGCTAGTATCCATTGATATTTCATAAATGCCATAACGATCTATTTCGCCACAAAGAGTAACTATTTTAGTCCCTTGTTTAGATATAGGAGCCAAACTTTCTAAAGAAATATTATTACGAATAATTTTAGCTATATTTGCAATAGTTTCTACATTATGCACTAAAGTAGGATAACCCCAAATGCCTTTAGAGGTAGGATATGGTGGTTTATTTGTAGGGAAAGGCATTTGTGACTCTAAAAGGTGAATGAGAGCGGTCTCTTCTCCAGTTATCAACATACCTGGTGTTAGCATCACATCTATTGACAAAGAGTTACCACTATTCATAATGTCATCACCTAAAAGACCAAGACTCTTGGCATGAGAAATTAATTTTTCGAAAGCTTCATAAACATCGAGATATTCCTGATGAATAGCTATTATAGCATTAGAGATATGCAGAGCATAACAGGTAGATATCACTCCTTCTAAAATCAAACTTGGATAATAACGTAATAAAAAATAATTACTCAAACTACTTGGACCAAACTCATTAGCATTTACAATTAAATATTTTTTATTAGCTAGCTGCTCATCTATAGCTCTCCATTTAACCTCTATTGGCAAAGTGCCAGAACCTCTACCTATTAAATTACTATTAAAAACTAAATTTTTCACTTCTGCACTACTCTTTTTGTTATAAATAGAAGTAATAAATTCTATATTACTGTTATTAATGACAGTATGATCCTGTAGTAGATCGATAGTAGAAAATGAATCTGTCAAAAATGGTACTAATTTATCATACCATGGCATTTGAGAAATAGATGGTACCTGAGACCAACTTTCACCTGTATCGTTGAGTTGCAACCAAGGTGTCAAACTGCTAATATCTAAGTTTACAATACATTCTATTATCCACGGTAGCTGATTAGGTTCTAAATTTTTGAAATACAAAGTACGCTTCAATGGATGCTTGATCCACACTAATGGCTCTGCATATAAAAAACCTTTTAATCCAGTATTGGGACATCTTTCTATTATAATATCATTATCATTGGCTTGAATATCAGTATTTTTATCTTTTAATATAAAATGTTCATTTTTAGAAAGTAAAGATAAAAATTGCCCTTCCCACTTATATTGTAATTCCAGAGAAGTAATACTATAGCCTATTTGCAGTTGTATAGCACTCATTGTTTTATAATTTTGGCTTTAATATTGTTCAATACTTTAGAAAAAGCTGAATTATTATTAATTGCTATTTGATCAGTAAAACATTTACCATCACATTTATGAAATTTAATTATTGGTTTTTCATTACTATCTCGAAATTGATAATTAACTTCATCTAAAAAATCTTTACCAAATTTCAAATAGCAATTCCACCCTTGGCACATAACCACATCATAATTAATATCTGAAATTAATAAATCTGGGAAACATGTAACAATGAAAGAATAAATCTCAGAAGCTGATTGTTTAAAATAAATCTCTAATTCATCTATATGCGATTTACTCAAAGCATAAGGTTCTAGCATGAGCTTTGCACAGAAGTCAATTAAAGATTTAGGATATGAGTGCCAGATTTCCTGAAATAACTCATTGATGGTAAAAGGTAAAATGATTCTCATTGTGTTTACTAAATAACATTGTTACAAAATTAACAAATATATTTTAAATAATAAAATT
>JAGPGB010000234.1 GCA_018056215.1 Bacteroidales bacterium
GAGGGATAGTATGCGAATATGTAGGGGTAGTGCCAATAAATAAGAAGCAATTAATAGAAGAGGCAAGAATTTATTTAAAAAATAATGATAAAAAAGGAATATAAACAGGAATAAATGAATGAGATAGCATTCTGCTATCTCATTCATTTATTCAATTATTTATGTTAAACATTTCATGTTAAATATTTTTACTAATTTTGTAAAAAATAAAATTATGGAATATACAGTCGAAAACATTCAAAAGATTCTTGCTCTTACTAAAGAAGGTAAGCGTGAATTTTTAGATAACCTCTATGAATTTCTCAATAGTAATAAATTAACAGCATTAGATTATCAGAGAATCAAAATATTATCAACCGCACCCATTTGTCCCAGGTGTCATTGCGAATATGTAACTAAAGCTGGTAAGAGTGATGGCAGACAAGTATATAAGTGTAAAAAATGTAGCTATAGATTCAGAGAAACTGCCAAATCACTTGTCTATTATTCTCATAAATACTATCTTTTAATGGATTACATAAAATGTATGTTAGAAGGTAAAAGCCTCAGAGCCTGTGCTAGAGAGGTTGGCATTAGTTTACCAACAAGTTTCAAATGGAGACATAAAATTCTGGCTGCTATCCAAGGATTAGAAGGAGGAATTAACTTTACTGGAATAACTGAAACTGATGAATTATTGATGCAATATTCTGAAAAAGGTCGTAAATTTAAAACTTTAGAAGAAAAAGAACAAGCTATGAAAACTGTTCATCCTAATGTAGCTGTATTAGTGATGACTGATAGAGAAGGTAATTTGCTTTTCAAACATACTGGGGAACATAAAGTCCAAAATAGTCAGATAAAGGAAGAGTTAAAGCGTAGAGTATCAGAGAACAATTTAATATGTTTTAAACCAAACGAAGAGTTTCAGCAGGCAGTTAAAGAATCACCAAGTAAAAAGGTATTAGTGATGCATAAAGCAAAAGGATTATCTATTTATAGTGTTAATGTAGCAGAGAAAAAGATTACTAATTTTTTAGTTTGGATGATGAGATTTAGAGGAGTAGCTACAAAGTATTTGCAGAACTATCTAATGTGGTTTGTAATTATGAATAAGTATTTAAAAGATAAGGTAGAATCAGATATTGGACGACTATTAAACTTGTCATCGCATGATAGGTGGGCATGGGAGCGGTATTTTAAATTATTGAAATTAAAATATTAAAATATCATATAAAGTTAAACAAAAATTATTATTTTCAATTCCTTTTTTTCTTAAACTCTCTAATCCTTCAATTTTTTTTGACTATTCATTCACCTCTGGATATTTCTCTATCCATATTTGCTTTGCTAGTTCATATAACTGCACCGATAATTCATTTTTAGGTCCTAATTGTATATATTGAGGCATTTGATTCTTTATATCCTGCGATTTAATATTATTCCTCATATAATAAATTTGCAAATACAAATCTTTTGTTAATTGCATAGTATCATTTTTAGTTACTTCATAGCCTGTCAATGCTTGATTAATATAATCAATTACGTTTCCAATATTCTGTGAATTTATATACATAACATATCCATAACCTTCTTCTGAAGAAAATGCAGCAAAAATGACTAAATTAACTTTCTCTAATGCTCTTGCTATATAATCTGCTCTATCATTATTAGTAAGTCCATTAACGTATAATTTGCTCACATTCCAAGTAGGCAGATTAATGTTTGATTGACTATATAGAAAATTAATTGAAATTGATAATAAAATAATTGCAATATATTTTTTCATCTGTATATAATTTTTCATATAAATTAACTTTCATATAAATTAACTTTACAAATTTAATAATTTTTATAATATTTGACTTTTTATAATTTTCTATCATTGAAACATTTGTTTAAGACAATAAATTTTATTTATTTTATATTAAAATAAATCTTAAGATTTAACAATATTAATTTAGAATTTGATAAGAAGTCCTGTGTAGATGTGTATAATTTTACTCTTCCTTACATATTATTAATTATATATAGTTTTATCAAATCATTTCCCCAGCGGAGACTTTTCTTTTGTTACCTTTTCTTTGTGTGGCTGACAAAGAAAAGTAAATTAAGTAGAAATTATTCAAAAATATTCATTAATTTTACATAGTAAAAATATTTTTATGCTCACTGCCAAAGAGCTAGACAATGAGACCAGCTACACATATTTCGGAGCGAGCTATTCATCTCCCATCAAAACTACTAGTGTGCTTTAAACACATCTTTAGATGTGTCCCGCCCGCATTGGGAAATGATTTGCAATAAAACAAGCAAGCGGGGATGGGAAGAAGGGTTTACACTGTTTGAGCGAGCGATAGCGAGCGAGTTTGTAAACCCCAAGAGGTGATTGTGTAGTTTTATCAAATCATTTCCCCAGCGGAGACTTTTCTTTTGTTACTTTTCTTTGTGTGGCTGACAAAGAAAAGTTTTAAAATATTTTATAAAAATATTCATATATAAAAAATATTCATTAATTTTACCTAACAAAATATTTTTATGTTCACCGCCAAAGAGCTAGACAATGAGACCAGCTACACATATTTCGGCGCGAGATATTATGATAGTGAGCTGAGTGGGTGGCTGAGCGTAGATCCGATGTGCGATAAGTATCCGAGCACGTCGGCGTATATGTATTGTTTGGGTAATCCAGTAAAATTGATTGATCCGAATGGAGAAAGACCTTTACCGCTTGACAATCCATATAATAATTGGTACGTAAAAGTTGATTCTTGGTTTGGA
>JAGPGB010000235.1 GCA_018056215.1 Bacteroidales bacterium
AGTACTTTTATAAAATGAAATTTTTCTGTCCCCATAATTAATGATATTATCAAGGTAATTATTGGTATTAAATTTGCAAAAATAGATGTCCTATTAACGCCAATACGCTTCAATACCATCGAATACAATGAATATGCTACTCCGGTTGCTAATAATGAAAGTATTAATAAGTATATGATATATTCTGCGTTCCATTGCATTGTTATTAATTCTTGACCTCTAAATATGACAATAGGTAGAAAATAAATTGCTCCTATTATTGTTTGCCACATTACTATCTGCAATGTGTGGTATTTTTTTATCAATCCTGAAAGATAATAATTATAAAAGACAGCAGATATTATTGATAGCAATAGTAATAATACTCCCTTTAAACTAATCTCTTGCAGCTTGCCACCGCTACTAATGGCTAATATAATCCCAAATATTGTAATTAAAGTTCCTATTATTTGATTAGCTTTTAATGGCTCTTTAGCTAAAAAAAACATGGAAATTTGTATAAATAATGGTATCAAAGCTATGAATAATGAAACTATAGTGGGGCTAGTGTATAATAGTGCTCCATTTTCTCCAATGAAATATAGAAAAGGCTCAAATAATGCTAACAATAAAAGATTTTTATAATCTTTTTTTTCAATTTTTATTGGAATTTTTTTGATTTTTATTACAAAATAAAGTGCAACACTTCCTAATACTGTCCTTAAAAATATTAATTGATGTGGTAATAATCCTGCTGTTAATAATATTTTAGAAAAAACAAAGGTACTACCCCATATTATCATTGTCAATATAATAGCACCATATATGCCAATCATAGCTTTATTATCTTGTGGCAAAATTACTTCTTTTTAATCTATTAGCGTATAATCTTTATTTTTTTATTTTCTCCTTAATTTCTTTACTTTTTTACTTTGATTATTAATTTTTAATTTTGCATAATTAACAAAATTAATTTTAAAAAATAATGAAACAATTAACAAATATTAATTTTATTTTTAAACAAAAGGCAATATTTTTTATTAGTAAATTTCATTTTTTGAATTTTATCCTTATATTTAGCGTATTGCTTTTAGTATTATCCGGTTGTAGAGTAAAAGATGAGCAGTCTAGGAATATATCTGATAGTGAAATCGATTTTAATCAATCTACTGTAGAAATTCAAAATTTACTATTAGAAGCTCAAAAAAATTTATTATTTAATGATTTAGATAAAGCAAAAGAAATTTTAAATATAGTTAAAAATAAAAATCCAAAAGAAGACGTAGCCTATTATTTACTTTCTAAATATTATCAATTAGTTAACAAATGGGATAGTGCAAATTATAGTATTAATATGGCTATCAATCTATCTCCCGATAATTTATATTATTTAGAACAAAGTGCTAATATTCTTGTAAATTTACGTAAATACAAAGATGCTGCTCAAAGATATGAAACTTTAATTGATAAAAATCCTAATGTAATTGAATATTATTTCAATGCTGCACAAATGTTTTTAATGGCTTATATGCCAAACAATTCATTAGAGGTTTTAACTAAATTAGAAAATAAACATGGATTTATGCCTGAGGTGGGCTTTTACAAATATCAAATTTATGCTTTATTGAATAAAAATGATGAAGCTCTCGATGAATTATGGAGATGTATTCAATATGACCCTTCTAATCTGGAATTCAAAAAAGAATATTCTTCTTTTGCTATAGAAAAGGGTAAAATAACTGCTCTGTATCGCTTAGTACAATGGGCCAAACAGCGTGATAGCAGTGATGGATATGCTGCTCTCTTTGCTTCTAATTACTATTTCGCTATTAACAAAACTGAAGAAATGAAAAAAGAATTATTAATTGCTATACAAGATCCTAGAGTAGATTTTCAGGATAAATTACAGGTTATATTATCTAGTCTTGATAATCCTAATATAGATGATACATTTATTAATCAACTTTTTGATATTTTAAAAAATTTACATAATGATAAAGCTGAAACTTATAATATCATTGGACTTTATTATCAATCAAAAAATATGTTAGATTCTTCTATTTACAATTTTAAAAAAGCTCTAATGCTAGACTCTACTAATGATGCTACATATAGAAATCTGATTTTAGCTTATCAATCAAAAAATTCATACGACAGCATGCTTTTTTATTCTAATAAAGCCTTATCGTTTTATCCTGATATTTCAGAATTTTTTTTCTATGGGGGTTATGCTGCTTTTATGATCAAAGATTACAATCAATGTATACTATTATTAAATAATGCGTTGAATTATTTAACAAGTAAAAACAAAAATTTAATTAATACTATCAATGAGCTTTTAGCTAATGCCTATTATGAAACTGGCCAATATGATAAATCTTTTGATTACTTTGAAAAATCTATAACTGCTAATCCTACCAATGCAACTCTTAAAAATAATTATGCATATTTTTTAGCTCAACAGGACACATTATTAAATAAAGCACTAAATTTAATAGATGAAGCTCTAAGATTAGAACCTAATAATTCATCATTTATTGATACTAAAGCTTGGATACTTTTTAAATTAAATAATTTAACTGAGGCTAAAAAATGGATTGACAAAGCTCTGATTTACAATGATTCAGATCCAGATATACTAGAACATGCCGGAGATATTTATTATCATTTAAATCTGAAAGACGAGGCAATCACCTTTTGGCAAAAAGCTATAAATAATGGCAAAAATCCAGACTTAGTTAATAATAAATTAAAAGTCGAATAAATATCTC
>JAGPGB010000236.1 GCA_018056215.1 Bacteroidales bacterium
AAAGAAAATTTTTTAAAATTAATTTTTAAAAATTTTCTTTATTAAATATATATATAGAGATTGATTTATAATATATAAATATTATTGATTAAATATCATATCTTATTTTAAACAAAAATATATAATTATTTTAAACCACCTAATAACAGATAGATAAGGAGCATTTTTAAATTATCATATATTTTACTTTTCTTTCAATTTTAATTTAAAATGTAATTTTTTTTAAATTAAAAATACATTATTAAGAAATATAGTTATTAATGTGAATGTATCAGCGATAATTTAGTTAGCAATCAAACGCCTAATTCTATTATTTTTTATCAATTTTTATCTAATCCATCCCAGTATTCCACTGCTTTTCTTAAATGTGGAATAACAATGGTTCCGCCCACTAAATTAGCTATAGACAAAGCTTCCATTATTTTTTCTGTTGAGATTTTTAATTCAAAACATTGTTCTAAATGATATTTTACGCATTCATCACAACGCAGGACTAATGAGGTACATAATCCAATGAGTTCTTTGGTTTCTCTATCCAAAGCTCCATCAGTGTATGCTTGTTTGTCTAAGCTAAAGATTCTATTGATAACTAAATTATTTTTTTCGAATATTTTATCATCTAATTTTTTCCTAATTTCTCTTGCTGATTTTATTTTTGTATTCATAATTGGTATTATAACTTGTTTTTTGTCCATGTTTCATAATGAAATGTCAAACCATTCTCTTCATAATTGTCTGAATGTTCGATTTTTTGCCAATTTTTAATTATATTATTGTAATCTGGTAAAAAAGTATCACAATTAAATATACTGTGAATAATTGTCAGATATAGTTTAGAAGTAAATGGTAAAGCTTGTTTAAAAATTGTAGCTCCTCCAATAATGAAATATTCCTCTTCTTTTTGTAAGTTGTCAGATAAATCTTGCCAGGATTTGTAAGTCGTCAAATTATTTTGATTTAGATTTAATGAACTAGATAATACTATATTTAGTCTACCTGGAAGAGGTTTTTTAGGTAGTGATAGATAAGTATTTTTGCCCATAACTATTGGATGACTCATTGTAATTTCTTTAAATCTTTTGAGATCTGATGATAAATGCCATGGCATGTCATTATTTTTACCAATGCATAGATTAAGGTCATGAGCTACAATTATTGACCAGTGATAAGTAGATAATTTATTTATTAATTCTTCTGTTAATTCTTCCATACCAATAATTATGATTAAACAATTAAATTTGCAATATGTATTAATTACATAAACTTACTCCTTTACTCCATCCATATTTAGTCCCATTTTTTCAAACTGTTACTTTTTAATGTATTCTTTTCCTCACCTCATCTCCACGTCACTCAGTCTTCACAGTCATTTAGTTATTAAATATCCCAGTTTCTCCGTCATCTCGTCTCCCTGTCATCTCATCACCTTATCTCACAGTCTTCTCAGCATCCTCAATCATTTTGTCATCAAGTCACCCAATCTCCCCGTCATCTCGTCTCTCTGTCACCCAGTCTCCTTCTCACAATCACACTGCTACATCAGCTTTAATAGCAGGATGAGCTTGATAATTAATAATTTCTATATCTTCAAATTTGAAATCATCAATATTTTTGATATTTTGATTTAGTTTTAGCTGTGGCAGAGCAAAAGGTTCACGAGATAATTGCAGTTTGGCTTGCTCTATATGATTTAGATACAGATGCACGTCACCAAAAGTATGAATAAACTCGCCTACTTGCAGTCCTGTCACTTGTGCTATCATATGAGTAAGTAATGCATATGAAGCAATATTAAAAGGTACACCCAAAAAAACATCCGCACTACGTTGATATAATTGACAAGAAAGTTTATTATTAGCTACGTAAAATTGGAATAAAACATGGCAAGGTGGCAATTTCATTTCAGAGATTTCAGCTACATTCCAAGCACTCACTATTAAGCGTCTACTATTAGGATTTTTAACTATTTCATTAATGACCCATGATAGTTGATCTATAACTTTACCATCTTTCCCTTCCCATCTACGCCATTGTTTACCATATATTGGACCTAAATCTCCATTCTCGTCTGCCCATTCATCCCAAATAGATACATTATTATCATGTAGAAATTTAATATTGGTATCGCCATGTATGAACCATAATAGTTCATAAATTATGCTTCTTAAATGCAATTTTTTAGTAGTTACTAATGGAAAACCATTTTGAAGATCAAAACGCATTTGATAACCAAAGACACTCCTCGTGCCGACTCCCGTGCGATCATTTTTTTCTATTCCATTATCTAAAATATATTGTAATAAATCTAAATATTGTTTCATGCTATGGATTATTATACATGTACATTTTCGAAATCTGCTGGATTATGTTTATGTTTAAAAAATATTGCAAAAGCAATAGCGACTATTAATGCATAAATAGCGAAACTTAACCAGGTTTGATGCCACATTATTTCTCCATTTGTTACAAAAAATTTCTCTATAACTAATCCACTTAATAAGCTACCTGTCAAGGAACCTAATCCGTTTGTCATAAGCATAAATAATCCTTGGGAGCTGGCGCGTATAGCAGGTTGCACTTGAGTTTCTACGAATAGCGAACCAGAAATATTGAAAAAGTCAAAAGCCATACCATAAACTATACAAGACAAAATAATCATCCACAATCTATCTGTGGGATTGCCATAAGCAAATAATCCAAATCTCAATACCCATGCTACCATACTCATGAGCATTACATTTTTAA